>JAPKHB010000249.1 GCA_026647295.1 Planctomycetota bacterium
CGGCGCCCCCGTCCACATGGACGTCCCGAAGTCGAGGCGCACGCGCCCGTCGGTCGGTTCGACAACATCCTGCTCGCCACCGACGGTTCCGACTACAGCGCCGGGGCGACCCGGATCGCCGTCGCCATGGCCGCCAAGGCCGGCGGCCCGGACCCCGCCATGAACGCGCGCCTGGCGGTGGCCGTCGAGGCCGCGCGCAAGCAGGGCGTGTCCAACGAGGCCATCGGCCGGGCCATCGACAAGGGCGCGGGCGTCGGCAGCGAGAAGCTCGAGCTGGAACTCGTGACCTACGAGGGCTACGCGCCCCACCACGTGCCGGTGATCGTCGAGTGCCTCACGGACAACCGCAACCGCACCGCGCCGGAGATGCGCGTGCTGTTCCGCAAGGGGCAGCTCGGGGCCAAGGTGGCCTTCCTCTTCGAGCACGTGGGCGTCGTGGAGGCCGTCCACCCCGAGGCGCGCGACGCCGAGGAGGCGGCGATCGAGGCCGGGGCGCAGGAGGTCGAGCCGCTGGAGGAGGCCCCGGCCGAGGCCGCGGCGGCGGGCACGGGCGCCCGCTTCCTCACCGAACGCACGGACCTGGACGCCGTCACCAAGGCCCTGGCCGCGGCGGGCTGGGTGGTGAGCGTCTCGGAGATGCGCTACCTCGCCCGCGAGCCGGTGCGGCTCGCGGCCCCCGAGCGGACCGAGGTGGAGGAGTTCCTCGAGGCGCTCGACGACCACGACGACGTGCACCGCGTGCACGCGGCGCTCGACGCCTGACCGGGCCCCCTGGGCCGGGGCGCGCCCGGGCCGCTCACCCGAGCCGCGCGACCTCCTCGAAGCCCGCCGCCTCGGGGCCGAGCGCGCGGGCCGGCTGGGCCGCGGCCCGGAGTTCCCGGACGGGGACCCGGTCCACGGCCTCCCGCAGCAGCAGGTAGACCGCGCAGCGCGCGCAGGCCACGCGGCTCACCAGGTCCGCGAGCCAAAGGAGCAGGAAGCCCAGCAGGACGAGCGCCATCACGCCGGCCAGCAGGTAGTCGGTGAAGGTGAGGCCGAGCCGCGCGGCGTCTTCCGGCACCCCGCCGGCGCCCAGGATCGCGCGGGCGCCGTCCAGTGCGCCCTCGCCCGCGCCGAGCAGGACCGCCAGCAGCCCGAGCGACACCGCCAACGCGGCCCGCAGCAGGCGCCAGCCGCTGCCCAGCGCGACGCCGAGGAAGAAGAGGAGCCGCCAGCCCGCGAGGCGCGCCAGGCCCGCGCTCCCGTAGGTGAAGGTGCGGCTCAAGGCGTCGAAGGTGTCGGAGGCCTCGACGGCGATCGCCGGTCCGGTGAGGAACCCCGCGGCCCCGCCCACGGACCCGAGCACCACGCCGAGCAGCGCGAGCGCGCCGGCCGCCGCGACCGCGACCGCGAGCAGCACGCCCCCGAGCGGGCCGGGCAGGCGGCCGAGCATCGCGAGCAGCCCCACCGCGACCAGGGGGAGCGCAAAGCCGGTCCACAACGCGACCCGCGCGCCGGCCAGCGCACGCCAGTGGCGCCGGGCGAAGGCCACGACGGCGCGCCCGGGCTCGCGCTCGGCGCGCGTGAGGCTCACCGCGGCCAGACGGTGCAGGAGGCCGCCGAACCAGGCCCACAGCAGCGTGAGGAGGAGGCCCTGCCAGGCGAGGTAGCCGAGCAGCGCGACGTCCTGGTCGGTCTCCCAGGCGCGCCGCAGCGGGGTGAGCACGTAGGCGAGCGGCCGCCCGAGGCCGTCCAGGAAAGACGCGCCCCCGCCCCCGAGCGCCTGGGACACGAGGCTGCCGAGCAGGAGCACGGGCAGCGTGGCGAGCAGGCCGAGCAGGGCGACCAGGCGCTTGCGCCCGTCGCGGGCCGCGCGCCCGGCGGCCAACCAGAGGTCAGCGGTCCGGGTCCACATCCTCGCCCGTCTCCTCGGCCCGGGCCGCGCCCTCGATGCGCGCGAGCTCGGAAGGGTCCAGCGAGGCCAGGTCCTCGCCGGGGATGCGGTACTCTCCCTCGAGCCAGCGACCCAGGTCCACCATCTTGCAGCGTTCCGAGCAGAAGGGGGCGTGGGCCGGTCGCCAAGGCACGGCCGCCACGGCCCCGGGCGGGGCCGGGCCCGCCAGGGGGCGCCGACAGACCGGGCAGCGGGCCGGCGCGGGGCGCGGCACGGCGCCTACCCTGCGCCCGCCGCGCCGCCGCCGCCCGAGGCCGGCGAGGGGCCGGACGCGGCGCCGTCGCTGGCGCCCGGCTTGGGCGGCGTTTCGACGGGGGCCGTGGCCGCCGCGGGCGCCGCCGGGCGCTTGTAGTCGGTCTCGTAGAAGCCCGAGCCCTTGAAGATCAACCCGGCCCCGGCCCCCACCAGGCGCACCAGCGTGCGGCGCTTGCAGCGCGGACAGGCCTTGAGCCGGCCGCTGGACATGCTCTGGAAATGCTCGAACGCGTGGCCGCAGGCCTCGCAGCGGTAGTCGTAGGTCGGCATCTCACTCCTCCCCCGGCCGGCCGGGGGCGCCGGCGGGCGGGTGGTTGGCAGGCCCGGCGTTGGGGCCGTCCGGATCCGGGCCGGGGGCCGCCGCGGGCGCCCGGGCCACCACCACCTGGGCGGGCCGCAACACGCGCGCGTGCAGCAGGTAGCCGTGGCGCATCACCTGGCACACGTGACCGGGCGGCACCGCGGTGGTCTCGCGCATCGTCATGGCCTCGTGACGGGCGGGGTCGAAGGGCTCGCCGGCGGGCTCCACGCGCTCCACGCCGTGGCGCTCCAGCAGCCCGGCCAGTTCGCGCCGCACGAGGCCGATGCCCTCCAGGAAGCGGGCGTCCACCTCCGTCTGCGCCGCCTCGCCGGCGGCGCGCTCCAACGCGTCCAGCACCGGCAGCAACTCGACGACCACCTTCTCCACGGCGTACTTGCGGTCGGCCTCCGCGAGGCGGCGGATGCGGCGGGTCTCGTTGACGAACTCGGCCTCCAGCCGCCGGATCCGGTCCTTCAGTTCGTCGGACTCGCGTGCCCGGGCGCGCAGCCGTTCGAGTTCCGCGCCCGCGGAGTCCGCGGCCTCGGCGGCCGCGTCGCCCGCGTCGCCCGCGTCGGGCGCGTCGGGCGCGTCGGGCGCGTCGGGCGCGTCGGGCGCGCCCGGCACGCCCTCCCCGGCTTCGCCGTCGGGCGGAGCCTGGCCGGCGGCGCTCGGTCGGGTCGGGTCGGAGTGGGTCATCGCATCGCCTCGTCGGGGGATTCGTCAGCGCCGGCGGCGCTCCACCGCTTCCCGATGCGCCTTGAGCGCGTCCAGGAAGCGGCGCCGCGCGGGCCCCGTCTCGCGGGCCTCGGCCTCGGCCAGGGCCTCGATCGCCCGGCGCAACTGGCGCCCGGGCTTGCGCGGCACGTCGTAGTGGATGCGCGCGTACAGGTGGCCCCGGCCCCCGCCCGAGAGCCGGGGGAGGCCGCCCCCGCGCACGCGCACGATGGCGCCCGGCTCGGTGCCGGGCTCCAGGTCAAGGTCGACCTCGCCGTCGAGTCCCGGCGCCTTGACCGTGCCGCCGAGCAGCGCGGTCGCGATCGGCACGGGAACGTCCACCAGGAGGTCGGCCGGGTCCTCCAGCACGCGCTGGAAGAGCGGATGGGGCTCCACGCGGATCCGCACGGTGAGGTCGCCGGGCACGCCTCCGCCGGGGGCGGGCTCGCCCTCCCCGGCCACGCGCAACGCGACGCCGTCGTGCACGCCCGCCGGGACGTCGATCTCGAGTTCGCGCCGCCCCATCCCGAGCCCCTCGCCCCGGCAGGTCGCGCAGGGCTGGGCGACCACCTGGCCCGCCCCGTTGCAGCGCGGGCAGGTGCGGCGCACGGCGAAGAAGCCCTGGCTGGACTGCACCGCCCCCCGACCGCCGCAGGTCCCGCAGGCCACGGGCGGGCGCCGGTCCGCCGAGCCGGTGCCCGCGCAGTCGGCGCACGCCACGCGCCGGCGCACGGTGAGCGGGTGGCGCCCCCCGCCCGCGGCCAGTTCGAAGGGGATGCTGACGTCCACCCGCAGGCTCGCGCCGCGGGGCGGCCCGGCCTCGCGGCGTCCGCCGAAGAACGCGCCGAACAGGTCGCTGAATGCGCCGAAGATGTCCTGGACATCGTGGAACCCCACCTCGCCGGCGACGCCCTCGTGGCCGTAGCGGTCGTAGCGCTCGCGCCGGGCCTCGTCGGAGAGCACGCCGTAGGCCTCGGCCGCCTCCTTGAAGCGGGCCTCGGCCTCCGGGTCGCCGGGGTTCTTGTCCGGGTGGTACTTGAGGGCCAGGCGGCGGTAGGCGGACTTGATCTCCGCCACCGCCGCGCCGCGCGGGACGCCCAGAACCTCGTAGTAGTCGCGCTTGCCGACGGAGGCCACCGGCCCATCCTACGGCAGGCGTGGCGGCGGTCCTACAGGTGGGCGCCCTCGGCCGCCTTCTTCTCGTCCTTCAGGTCGGTGATCAGCGTCTCGGTGGTCAGGATCATGCCGGCGATGGACGCGGCGTGCTGCAGGGCGGCGCGCACCACCTTGGCCGGGTCGATGATGCCGGCCTGGAACAGGTCCACGAAGGCGCGCTCCTTGGCGTCCCACCCGCGGGCGCCCTTGGCGTTGCGCACCTCGTCCACGATCACCGAGCCCTCCTCGCCCGCGTTGGCGGCGATCTGGCGCAGCGGGGCCTCGAGCGCCCGACGCACGATGTCGACGCCCATCTTCTCGTCGCTGCCGCGGCCCTTCACGCCGTCGAGCGCCTCCTGGCAGCGGATCAGGGCGACGCCGCCGCCGGGGACGATGCCTTCCTCCACGGCCGCGCGGGTGGCGTTGAGCGCGTCGTCGACGCGGTACTTCTTCTCCTTGAGCTCGGTTTCGGTCGGGGCTCCGACCTTCACGATGGCCACGCCGCCCTGGAGCTTGGCCAGGCGCTCCTGGAGCTTCTCGCGGTCGTAGTCGCTCGTGGCCTTGTCGACCTGCCCGCGGATCTGCTCGATGCGGGCCTGGATGTCCTTCTTCCTGCCGCCGCCCTCGCTCAAGGTCGTCGTGTCCTTGTTCACGATGGCCTTGGCGACGCGGCCCAGGTCCTGGAGGCCGACGTTCTCCAGCTTGAGGCCCAGGTCCTCGCTGATGAAGGTTCCGCCCGTCAGGATCGCGATGTCCTGGAGCATGGCCTTGCGCCGGTCGCCGAAGCCCGGCGCCTTCACGGCGCACACCTTGAGGGCCCCGCGCAGGCGGTTGACGACGAGCGCGGCCAGCACCTCGCTCTCGACGTCCTCGGCCACCAGCAGCAGCGGCTTGCCCGCGTGCGCCACGGCCTCGAGCAGCGGAATCAGTTCGCGCAGGTTGGAGAGCTTCTTCTCGTAGAGCAGGACGTAGGCGTCCTCGAGGACGCAGCGCAGGTCCTTGGTGTCGGTGATGAAGTAGGGCGACAGGAAGCCCTTGTCGAACTGCATCCCGTCCACGAAGTCGAGCACGGTCTCGGTGGTCTTGCCCTCCTCCACCGTGATGACGCCGTCGGACCCGACCTTCTCGACCGCGTCGGCCAGCAGTTCGCCGATGGCCCGGTCGTGGTTGGCCGAGATGGTCGCCACGGCCGCCTTCTGCTCGCGGCTGGTGACCTTCTTGCTGATCGACTGGATGCGCTCCACCACGGCCGCCACGGCCTTGTCGATGCCGCGCTTGAGGGCGATCGGTTGCGCACCCGCGGCCACGCACTTCAGGCCCTCGCGCAGGATCGCGTCGGCCAGCACGGTGGCGGAGGTCGTGCCGTCGCCGGCCACGTCGTTGGTCTTCTGGGCCGCCTCGGTCACGAGCTTGGCGCCCATGTTCTCGAAGGGGTCCGGCAGTTCGACCTCCTTGGCGACGGTCACGCCGTCGCGCGTGACGGTCGGACCGCCGAAGGACTTCTGGGAGATCACGTTGCGGCCGGCCGGGCCCAGCGTGACCCGCACGGCGTCGGCGAGCTTCTTCACGCCGGCGGCGATGCGCGCGCGGGCGTCGGTGTCGTAGAGGTACTGCTTGGGCATGGGGTCCTCGTCCTCTCTCGGGCAGGGGGTCCCTGGCGAAAAGCGTCACGGTGGAGTAAAACGCAGCCGGCTGCAGGGTGGGGGCGCGCTGC
>JAPKHB010000025.1 GCA_026647295.1 Planctomycetota bacterium
GGACATCGTGACGGCGAGTCAAAGCGGCCTGCAACGTTTCGGTGAGAATCGGGTGCAGGAGGCTACTCCTGGTCAAGGCGCTGGCGGACCGGCTGGCCGAGGCGGCCGCGGAGTGGCTGCACCACCGCGTGCGCCGCGAGTGGGGCTACGGCCTCACGGAACGACTCTCGGTGGAGGACATGCTCCGGGAGCGCTTCCGGGGCATCCGGCCGGCCTTCGGCTACCCGGCCTGCCCGGACCATAGCGAGAAGCGCACCCTCTTCCGGCTGCTGGACGCCGGACGGGTGGGCCTGGGGCTCACCGAGAGCTGCGCCATGACCCCGGCGGCCAGCGTGAGCGGGCTGTACCTGGCCCACCCCAAGGCCCGCTACTTCGCCGTCGGGCCCATCGGGGAGGAGCAACTCCGGGACTATGCCCGTCGCAAGGGGATCCCCCCCGAGGAGGCCGCCCGCTGGCTCGGGCCCCTCCTCGCCGAGCGCCCCCTCGCCCCCGCGTGACCCGGACCGCCCTTTCGGGGTATCGTTCCCGCCGGCGGTTCGGACGGAGGACCAGCGAGCCCATGGGTCAGCAGCCCGCCCCCCCCGGCGCTTTGGCGCGGCCGCGGTCCGCGGGTCGGCGGCGGCGCGGCGAGGCCCACGACTCGACCCTCTATCACCAGTTCGCCCACCTCTACGACCGCTTCTTCGCCCCGGTGTACGTGCGGGGGCTGCGGCAGGTCGTGCGCTCGCTGGGCCTGCCGCCGGGAGCCCGGGTGCTCGAGCTGGGCGTGGGGACGGGGCTCTCGCTCGAGGCCTACCCCCGGAACGTGGCGGTGGTCGGCATCGACTACTCGGCCGCGATGCTCGAGGAGGCGCAGCGGCGCGTGGAGCGGGCCGGGCTCGCCAACGTCGAGTTGCTCGAGATGAGCGCCTGCGACCTGCGGTTGCCCGACTCCTCGTTCGACTTCGTGATGGCCTTCCACGTGGTCACCGTCGTGCCCGAGGCCGACGCGCTGATGCGCGAGGCGCTCCGCGTGCTCAAGCCCGACGGACGGTTGGTCGTCGTGAATCGCTTCCGCCGGGAACGCGGGCTGATGGGGCGCATCGAGCGCCGGCTCGAGCCGCTGTGGAAGCGCTGCGGGTGGAAGACCCTCTCGCGCCGGGAACTGCTCGACGGCCACCCCCTCGAGGTGCTGGTGGCGCGCAAGGAGTCCCCGACCTCGCTCTTCACCACGGTGGTGGCCGTGAACCGCAAGCACCGCCTGAACGGGGCGGCGCGGCTCAACGGCCACGCCGCGTGCAACGGCCATGCCGCGGGCAGGGGCCCCGCCCTCGGGGGCGATGGGGCCGCCCGGCGGCCCTGCCCGTAGAATCCGCACCCTCCCTGGCCGGAGTGGCGGAACGGCAGACGCAGGGGATTCAAAATCCCCCGCCCGCCAAGGGCGTGTGGGTTCGAGTCCCACCTCCGGCACACTCCTCGGCGTCCGCCGCCGGCGTCCGCCGGCTACACTGGGGCGGCGCCTGGCCGGGAGGACCTCCGATGGTTGCGCGTCACCGCATCGCGTGGCTCGGGATTCCGTGCGTCGCGGCGCTCGCTCTCGCTTCCGCCTGCGGCGGGGGCGGCGGCCAGGATCCTGCGCCCGCCGGGTTCGTGACCGCGGACGCGCGCGGGATCGCCGCGTTCACGGGTGGGGGGGCGTGGCCGCCCTCCGGCGCGGCCGGCGCGGCCGAGGCCGACGCCGATCGCGGGCTCGACGAGATCGCCCGGCGGGTCGAAGAGGCGGACCTGTACCGCCTGGACGGCGACCTGCTCTACCTGTTGAGCGCCCATCGCGGGCTCGGGGTCGCGGACCTCTCCGCCTGCGCGCTCCGAGGCCGCCTGGGCCTGGCCGGCTACCCGCTGGAGATGTTCCTCCGGGGGGAGCGCGCCTTCGTGCTCCTGGCAGGGCTGGACGGCGCGACACGGCTGGCCGAGGTCCGGGTCGCCGACCCCGACGCCCCGGCGCTCGTGCACGCCGAGGCGGTCCCCGGCGCGTACCGAACCAGCCGCCTGGTGGGCGACGTGCTCTACCTGCTCACCGAGCACGCGGTACACTCGTTCTGGATCGGGGCGAGCCCGCTGGCGCCGGTGGCCGTGCTGGCCCTGCCCGAGGGGTGCGACGTCGCCCACGCCACGGACGCCCTGCTCTGCGTGGCCGCCCGGCTCTCCGACGGCGGCACGCGCCTTCGGCTCGTGGACCTCGCGGATCCGGGCGGTGCGCTCACCCTGCGCGGGTACCTGGACGTGCCCGGGACGGTCGCCGACGACAAGAAGTTGCACTTCGGCGCCGGCACGCTGCGCGTGGCCACGCATGACGCCTCCGACCGCGGGCTCTCCCACCTCACGGTGGTGGGGGTAGGCGATCCGGACCGGCCCGCGGTCCTGGGTGCGCTCGAGTTGGCGCGCGGCGAACAGCTCTTCGGCACCGTCTTCACGGAGGACCGGGCCTACCTGGTGACCTTCGAGCAGGTGGACCCCCTCTGGGTGGTCGATCTGTCCGACCCGGCCGCCCCGCGCATCCTGGGCGAACTCGAGGTGCCCGGCTTCTCGACCCAGATCGTGGCCGACGGCCCGCACCTCCTGGCCCTGGGATTCGACCCCGCGTTCGATGGCGGAGCCGTCGTCTCGCTCTTCGACGTGGCTGATCCGCGGCGCCCCCGGTTGGTGGACCGCGAAGGCCTCGGTCCCGCGGGGGCGGGCGAGGCGCTGTGGGACCGCAAGGCGTTCGGCGTGGATCCGGCGCACGTGCTGGTGGGCGGCGCGACGGGCTTGTGGGTGCTCGAGCGCGAGGCCGGGGGCCTCGGGCCCGCGCGGCTCCTGCCCGTGGCCGGTGGCGCCCGGCGGGGCTTCGAGGCCGGGCCCGGACTGATCGCCCTCGGGCCCGAGGAGGTGGTCGTCGCCGACCCCGCCACGCTCGCCGCGCGCTGCCGCGTCGAAGTCGCCGCGCTGGTCGTGGACACGGGACGGCTGGGGGACGGGCGGCGGCTCGACCTCGTCCAGCGCGGGGACCGCGCCTTCGTCGGCGGGGTGGAGCGGGAGTTGTGGGCCAACGCGCTCCATGTGGTGGGCCAGCGGGCGGCGGTGGAGGGCCACGACGCCGCGGGCCGTTGCGTGGACATCCTCGACTTTGCGACCGAGCCGCCCGGCGTGCTGCTCCGCGTCCCGGTCGGCCCGCGCTTCCCGCTCTTCCACTGGGCGCCCTTCCCCGTGCCGGAGTCCGGGCTTACCGCCGCCGGGCGCCTCGTCCTGCGCGACCTGCCCGGGGCGGATGCCCGCGAGGTCGGCTCCGGCGCACCGGCCGACGGCCTCGTGGTCGTGGACCTGGAGGCCGCGGCGGCCGGCGTCGGGGTGCGCGTGCGCGGAGGCGTCGTGACGGGGTGGACGCTCGCGGGCGAGGCGCTCGTCTTCACCTGGGCCCGCTCGGCGGGCGTGGATGGCGCGGGGCGCCCGCTGTTGCGCCATCAGGCGGGGCGCCTCGACCTGGCGACGGGAACGCTCACCGCGGAGGGGGAGGTCCCGGGCTTCGTGGTCGCGGCGGCCGGGGACACGCGCTTCACGGTCGAGGAGCGCTGGGCCGCCGACTGGCAGGTCGAATGCGACCTGCTCGCCGTCCGGCCCGGCGGCGGGCAGGCCGAGGTGCTCGACCGCCTCCCGCTGGCCCCGGGGGCGTGGGACTTCCGCGCCGCGGGCGGGACCCTGCTCTACGGAACCGGAGCGGGCCTCCTGCTGCCGCTGCTGGACGGCGCGGTGCCCGGGGCCCCGCTGCTCCCGGATCTTCGCCTCCACTCCGTACGGCTGGGCGTTCCGCTCGCCCGCGGCCCCTCCGTCGGCGGGGACGGAGCGTTCCGGTGGCCGCTGTGGCTCGACGACGCGGCGGTGCTCGTCGCCCGCGACGGGCTCTCCGTCGAGCGCTGGGCGCTCGGCGGGCCCACGGCGCTGCGCCTCTTCGAAGCCGAACCCGGCGGCCACCCCACGCGGGCGCGCCCGGACCCCGCCGAGCCCGGTCGCTACCTGGTCGTGCTCGGCTACGGGGGCGTGGCGAGCGTTCCGTAGCGGTCTCACCCTTGCGGGGCGGCGCCGGTATCCTCCCCGGATGGACGCGTACGGCTGGATCGCGGTCGCCACCCTGCTGACGGCCACCGTCCTCTTCCTCACCGAGTGGGTCGCGCTGCCCCTGGTGGCGATGGCGATCCCGGTCGTCCTGGCGGTGACCGGCACGGTGGCGCCCGACGAGGCCCTCGCGGGCTTTGGCAACCACGCGGCGATCGCGATCGCGGCCACGTTCGTGGTGAGCCGGGGCCTGCGCGAGAGCGGGCTTGCGACCCTGCTCGCCCGCGCGCTCGAGCGGGCCGGGGGGCCGCACGAGGGGCGGGTCGTGCTGCTGGTGATGGTCGCGTGCAGCCTGGTCTCGGGCTTCATGAGCAACGCCGCGGCGGTGGCCATGCTGCTGCCGGTCGTCGTCACGCTGTGCCGGCGCTCCCGCCTCCCGCCCTCGCGTCTGCTGCTGCCGCTGGCCACGGCCGCCACGCTGGGCGGCACGCTGACCGTGATGGGCACGCAGCCCAACTTCCTGGTCGCCGACTTCCTGCGCGGGTCGGCGGGCGCGCACGGGCGCATCGAGTTCTTCGACTTCGCGCCGACCGGCCTCGTGCTCGTCGTCACCGGGATCCTGTTCATGGTGCTGTTCGGGCGGCGGATGCTGCCCCAGCGCACCAGCGAAGAGCGCCTCCGGGACGCGCGCCTGCCCGAGGAGGTGGCCCAGTCCTACGGCCTCGAGCAGAACCTCTTCGCGCTGCGCATCGCGTCCACCTCCTCCCTCGTGGGCCGCTCGGTCCGCGAGGCCGCGATCCGCACCCGCTACGGCCTGGACATCGTGTCGGTCAAGCGCGCCGGCCCGCTGGGGGCCCGCTTCCTGGGGGTGCGCGCCGACCTCGTCCTGGAGCGCGGCGACGTCCTCTACGTGGAGGGCGACGACGAGGCCGCGTGGAGCATGTGCGAGACCGAGGGGCTGCAGTTCGGCCTGGCCGGGCCCCAGGCCCTCGAGAGCATCCTGGGCCGCGGGGTGACCATGGTGGAGGCGACGGTGGCGCCCAACGGCGAAGCCGTCGGCAAGACGCTCAAGGAGGTCGACCTCGGCCGGCGCTTCGGCGTCAACGTGCTGTCGGTGTGGCGCAACGCGACCCGCGCCGAGGACACCGCCGCCGCGCGCTTCCAGGCCGGCGACACGCTGCTGGTGTCGGGCACCGGCGAGCAGGTCCGGGCGCTCGCGCGCAACCCCGACTTCCTCGTCTTGAGCGACGCCTCGCTGGTCGAGAACCTCAACCGGGCGCCGTGGGCGCTGTTCGCCCTGGCCGTCGCCCTGGTTCCCCCGATGGCCGGCTGGCTCCCCATCGCCGCCAGCACGCTGACCGCCGCCCTGCTGATGCTGCTCGGCGGCGCGGTGAGCCCCGAGGGCCTCAAGCGCTGCTTCGACTGGAACGTGCTGGCCCTGATCGTCGGCACGGTGCCCCTGGGCGCCGCGATGGAGCGCCACGGCGTGGCGGCGGCCATCGCCGCGGGCGTCGGCCCGCTGGGCGACTGGTTCGGCCCGGTGGGGGTGCTCGGGGGCCTCTTCGTCCTGTCGGCGCTGGTGAGCAACGCGACCAGCAACGCGGCGGCGGCCGTCGTGCTCTCGCCCGTGGCGCTCAATGCGGCGCTCGCGGCGCAGATCTCGGTGCCGTGCGCGTTGCTCGCCGTCGCCTACGGGGCGTCCTGCGCCTTCGTGCTGCCGTTCTCCTCGCAGTCGATGATCCTGGTCATGGCGCCCGGCGGCTACCGGCCGCGCGACTTCCTCGTCATCGGCCTGTGGCAGAGCCTGGTGATGGGCGGCGCGGCGGTGGCGCTGCTGGCCACGATGGCGTAGGGTCCGCGCCATGACGCTGTCCGTCCTCGGCGGGCTCGGGCTCTTCCTCCTGGGGATGGTGCTCCTCGTCGACGGGCTCAAGGCGCTCGCCGGGGAGGCGTTGCGCCGGGTGCTCACGCGCTTCGTCCGGGGGCCGGTCTCGGGCATCGGCTGGGGCGCGCTGGTCACGGCCCTGGTGCAGTCCTCCTCGGCCACCACGCTGGCCACCGTGGGCTTCGTGAGCGCGGGGCTGCTCACCTTCGCCCAGGCGCTGGGCGTGGTGTTCGGCGCCAACCTGGGCACGACCAGCACGGGCTGGGTGGTCTCGCAGCTGGGCTTCAAGGTCTCGCTGGGCGCGGTGGCGCCGGCCCTGGTGTGCGCCGGGGCGCTGCTGCGGCTGCTCGGCCGCGGCCGCGGGGCCCACGCGGGGATGGCGCTGGCGGGCTTTGCGCTGCTCTTCCTCGGGCTCGACCTGCTGCAGGCCGGAATGGCCGGCGTGGCCGCGCGCCTGGGGCCCGGCGACCTGCCCGGGGGGGGCCCCGGCTCGGGCTGGCCCGGGCGGCTCGCGCTCGTGGGCCTGGGCGCCGCCCTGACGGTGCTGGTCCAGTCCTCCAGCGCCACGATGGCCGCCGTGCTCGCCGCCACCGCCTCGGGGGCGATCGACCTGGAGCAGGCCGCCTACATGGTGGTCGGGCAGAACCTGGGGACCACGCCGACGGCCTGGATCGCCGCGATCGGGGCGCCCGCCGCCGCCAAGCGCACGGCGCTCGCCCACGTCGGCTTCAACCTGGTGACGGCCGCGGTCGCGATCGGAATCCTGCCCTGGCTCGTGCCCGCGCTGGCCGCGCTGGTCGGGGCGCACGACGCCCGCGAGGCGCCGACGGCGCTGGCCGCGTTCCACACCACCTTCAACCTGCTCGGCGTGCTCCTCCTGCTCCCGCTGGTCCATCCCTTCGCGCGGGCGATCGAGCGGATGGTTCCCGACCGCGTCCCCCACGCCACGCGCTACTTGAGCGGCGCGCTCGAGGAGGTCGGGCCGGTGGCCCTGGAGGCGGCCCGCCGCGCGATCGCGGAGGTGCTGCGCGGCGCGCTGGCGCTCGGGCGCCGGCTCCTGCTCGGCCCCGCGCCCCCCTCGGCCGCGGCCCAACTCGGGGAGGCGCGCCAGGCGCTGGGGGAGGTGCAGGCCTTCGTGCAGCGCGTGTCGCGCGGCCAGCAGGGGCCGGCCCAGGTGGCCCGCCAGGCCGCGTGGCTGCACGCCACCGACCACGGCCTGCGCCTGGTGGCAGCCCTCAAGGAGTGCGTGGACGGGGAGGTCGCCCGACCCGACCGCAGCGACGCGGTGGTCGCCCGCGCGCTCGGCGCGGTGGAGGCGATCCTCACGGCGGGCACCGGCGTGCTCGGCACCGAGGGGGCCTACGCCGGCCTCGCCGCGGCCGCCGGCGAGGCCTCGACGAGTCTGGCCGCGCTGCGCAAGCGCGAGCGGGCCGCGGCGCTCGAGCTGGCCGCGACCGGTGCGCTCTCCGCGTCGGAGGCGCTCGCCCGGATCGACGCCCTGCTCTGGCTCGACCGCCTTGCCTACCACACCTGGCGCGCGCTGCACCACCTCTCCATGAGCCCGCACCCCGACGAGGCGGTGCGCGCCCCGGTCCCGTGAGCGACCGCGCGGGTCCCCCGCCGCCCCCCTGGCACGCGCTCACCGGCGATGCGGCCCTCGCCCGGCTGGAGGCCCGCCCCGGCGGGCTCACCACGGCCGAGGCCGAGGAGCGCCGCCGGCGCCACGGCGCCAACGTGTTGCCCCACCGGCCGCCCCCCACGCGCTGGGTCGTCCTCCTGCGCCAGTTCCAGAGCCCGCTGATCTACATCCTGGCGCTGGCGGCCGCGGTCAGCGTGGCCATCGGGCACGCCCAGGACGCGGGCTTCATCGCGGCCGTGCTCCTGCTGAACGCCACGATCGGCGGCTGGCAGGAGTGGCGCGCCGAGCAGAGCAGCCGGGCCCTCCAGAAGCTGCTCGCGGTGCACGCGCGGGTGGAGCGCGACGGGAACGGGGTCGTGCGGCCGGCCGAAGACCTCGTCCCCGGGGACGTCGTGTGGCTCGAGTCCGGGGGGCAGGTGCCGGCCGACCTGCGCCTGCTGGAGGCCCAGGGCCTCGAGATCGACGAGTCCCTGCTCACGGGGGAGTCGGTGCCGGTGCCCAAGGACGCGGGCTTCCTGGGGGACGCCGCCACGGCGCTCTCCGCGCGCCGCAACCTCGCGTTCGCGGGCTCGTCGGTCGCCCGGGGGCGGGCGCGCGGGCTCGTCGTCGAGACCGGGGCCCGGACCCTGGTCGGCCAACTCGCGCGGGACGTGATGCACAGCCGCGGCGGCCGTCCCCCCCTGCTGGAGCGCATGGAGCGATTCACCCGGCTCGTGGCCTACGTCGTGCTCGGCGCCGCGCTCGTGATCGGGGCGCTGGGCGTCTTCGTACGGGGCTACGGGGCCGGCGACATGTTCCTCTTCGCCGTGGCGCTCGCCGTCTCGGCGATCCCCGAGGGCCTCCCCGTCGCGCTCACCGTGGCGCTCGCCATCGCCACGACGCGCATGGCGCGCCGGGGCGTGATCGTGCGCCGACTGGCGGCCGTCGAGGGGCTCGGGAGTTGCACGCTGATCGCCAGCGACAAGACCGGCACGCTGACCTGCAACGAACTCACCGTGCGGGTGGTCCTCTGGCCCGACGGCACGCGCGCCGAGGTGAGCGGCGAGGGCTACGCCCCCGAGGGCGAGGTACACGGCAAGGTTCCCGAGGCGGCGCGGGCGGCCCTTGCGCGCGTGGCGGCGCTGTGCAACGAGGCGCGGCTGTGGCGCGAGCCCGACGGCTGGCGCCACAGCGGCGACCCGACCGACGTGGCCCTGCTCTCCCTGGCGGTGAAGCTGGGCACCGACCCGCCCACGCTGCGCGCGGCCCTGCCGGCCGCGGGCGCGATCCCCTTCGAGCCGGAGCGCCGCTACGCGGCGTCGTTCCACCTGCTCGACGGCGACACCCACGCCTTCGTGAAGGGGGCACCCGAGCGGGTGCTCGGGATGTGCGCGCTAGACGAAGCGGCCCGCGCCGTCCTCCTGGCCGCGGCCGAGGCCCTGGCCCGGCAGGGGTACCGCGTGCTCGGGTTCGCGGCGGGGCCGGCGCCCACCCCCGTGCCGGCGGGCGCGGCCCCGGCGGCCGGCGTCCCCGGGGAGCCCGCCGACCCCACGGACCTTGGCTTCGTGGGCTTCGTGGGCATGATCGACCCCCTGCGCCCCGGGGCGCGCGAGGCCGTGGCGGCGTGCCAGGCGGCCGGCATCGCCGTGTCGATGATCACGGGCGACCACCCGGTCACGGCGCTGGCCATCGCCCGCGAACTGGGCTTCGCCCATCGCCCCGAGGAGGTCGTGACCGGACGCGAACTCGACGGCCTCGCGCCCGAGGCGCTCGTCAGGGTGGTAGGCCGCGCCCGGGTGTTCGCGCGCACCACGCCCCGGCAGAAGCTGGAACTCGTCCGGGCGGCCCGCCAGGCCGGGCACTTCGTCGCGGTGACCGGCGACGGGGTGAACGACGCGCCCGCGCTGCGCGAGGCGAACATCGGCGTGGCGATGGGGCGCTCCGGCACGGACGTGGCCCGCGAGGCGGCGGAACTGGTGATCACGGACGACGACTTCTCGACCCTCGTCGCGGGCATCGAGGAGGGCCGGGTCGCCTACGACAACATCCGCAAGGTCGTGTACCTGCTCGTCTCGACCGGCGCGGCCGAGATCCTGGTGCTCGGCCTCTCGATCCTGACCGGGTGGCCCGACACCGCGGCGGGCTGGGCGGTGCTCCCCCTCTTGCCGGTCCAGATCCTCTGGATGAACCTGGTCACCAACGGGATCCAGGACGTCGCGCTCGCCTTCGAGCCGGCGGAGGGCGCCGTGCTCCGCCGGCCGCCGCGTCCCCCGCGCCAGCGGATCTTCGACCGCCTGATGGTCGAACGCGTCCTGGTGGCAGCCGGCGTCATGTCGGCCGTGAGCTTCGGGGCCTTCGTGTGGATGATCGAGGGGCTGGAGTGGTCCGAGGCCGAGAGCCGCAACGCCCTCCTCCTGCTCATGGTCCTGTTCCAGAACCTCCACGTGGGCAACTGTCGCTCCGAGAGCGAGTCCATCTTCCGCCTCTCGCCGCTGCGCAGCCCGGTCCTCCTCACGGGCACCCTGCTCGCCTTCCTCACCCACCTGGTCGCGATGCACCTGCCGCTCACGCAGCGCCTGCTGTCCGTGGGCCCGGTGGACGCGGCCACCTTTGGTATCCTCTTCCTCCTGGCCCTTTCGATCACCGTGGCCATGGAGGTGCACAAGGCCTGGTGGCGGCGGCGGACGCGTCCGCCGGGCGGGGGTCAGCCCGGCGGGGGGTAGGCGGAAGGGCACCGATGGCCGACGTCTTCGTGAGCTACGCCGAGGAGGATGCGCGCCTGGCGGCGGCGATCGCCGGCTGGCTCGCGGCCGAGGGCCTGGGCACCTGGCGCTACGAGGCCGACGCGGTGGGGGGCGGGAACTACCTGCTCGAGACGCGCGCCCAGATCGAACGCTGCGGCGCCTTCCTGCTGCTGCTCACCCCGGCGGCGCTCGAGTCCGAGCAGATCGACCGGGAGGTGGTCCGGGCCCACGAGTGCGGGAAGCCGATCCTGCCCGTGCTCTCGGGGCTGCTCTACGACGACTTCGCCCGCCGGCGCCCCGCCTGGCAGCAGGCGATCGGGGCGGCCACCGCGGTGTCCCTCACGGCCGGCGCCGTCGAGGCGGCGCGCGCCCGCCTCGTCCAGGGCGCGCGGACGCTGCTCGGGCGGCCCGCGCCGGCCGCGGCGCCGGCGCCGCCGCCGGGCTTCCTCGGCCGCGCGGCGCGGCGCCTGCGCTCGCGCGCGGGGCGGCGCCTGGCCCTCGCGGCGCTGCTGCTCCTGGGCCTGGGCGCGTTGGCGCGCGCGTGGATCGCGGAGGCGCAGGCGACCCGCGAGCGCGAGGCGGCCGCCCGGGCGCGGGAGGCCGCCGCCGTGGCCCGGGACGCCGCCCTGAAGTTGCTGGACGCCGGGCGTCCGGTGGACGCCGAGCCCCTGCTCGACCGCGCGCTCGTCCTGGCTCCCGAGGAGACCGAGACGCAGCGCCTGCTCGGCCGGATGTGGGGGGCGCGCGGCGAACCGGCGCGTGCGCTGGCGGCGCTCGACGCGCGCCTTGCGGCCGCGCCGGGCGACGGCCTGGCGCGCTACTACCGCGGTCTGGCGCTGCGGGACCTCAACCGCGGCGCGGAGGCGGTGGCCGAGTGGACGGCGGCGCTCGCCGGCGGCGGCCTGGGCGAGGAGCACGTCGTCCTGGCGTCCTATCACCGCGGCCTGCTGCAGCTGGACCGCCACGAGCCGGCGCACCCGGTGCGCGTGTCCCTGTCGGAGGCCGCCCGCCGGGACGTGACGGAGGCGGAGCGCGACCTGGACTTCGTCGTCGGACAGCGCGGCTGGCTCGACGCGCTGATCGAGCGCGGCCGCGCCCGCACCTGGCTCGGACGCGACGAGGACGCCCGGCGCGACCTGGCCCAGGCCTACCGGCGTGCGGCCGACGCGGGCTCGGCGGAGGACGGCGCGGCCGCCGAGGCGGCCCACCTCCTGGGCCTGCTGGACTTCCGGGCGGCGGAGCAGGGAGGCCGCCAGGCCGACGTCTCCCGCGCGATCCAATCCTTCGACGTCGCGCTGGGCCACCGCCCGGACGAGTGGCGCTTCCGGGTCGCCCGGGCGCTGGGGCGGGCGGCGGCCGGGTTCCTGCCCGAGGGGCTGGCCGAACTGGAGGCCACGCTCGCGGCCCTGCCCCCCGACGCGGCCGGGCGCGAGGCGCTGGGGGCGGTGATCGAGGAGGTGCGGGCGAGTGCGGCGGCCCTGCCGGTCCAGGACCTGGTGCTCGAGGCCGAGCGCGTGGATGGCCCCGAGGCTCCCGAGGGGCCCGGGCTCCTGTTCCGGGCCCGGGCCCGGATCGCGGGCCGCGCCGGCGTCCCCTGCCACTTCCGGCTCTGGGTCTACGAGGGCGAACACTCTCCCTACCCCCACACCTGGCGGCCCGTGCGGGCCCGCGACCCCCGCTACGCGGCTCCCGACGGCACCCTCGTCCTCAACGCCACGGTGGTGCCCGGGCAGGAACGGGTGGAGGTCCCCGAGGTGCGGCTCTACCTGCCCTACGCCCAGACCCCGTCCTACGAGGGCTGGCAGCGCTACGAGTTCCACTTCGGGGTGCTGGATCCGGGGGGGCTCGTGTCCCGGCGCATCGAGGGCCATTTCTCCTTCACGAAGTCCGGGCGTTAGGTCGCGCGTCCGGGCGCCCTGGGGGTACGCTGGAGGCCGGCCGGCGGACCCCAAACGCCCCCGGAGGCCCTCCGCCCGTGAACCCCCCGCAAGCGCCGCGCCCCGACGCGGCCCCCCGCGTCGCCTGGGTCAACCTCTTCGTCCTGGTCGGCGTGCACCTCCTGGCGGCCGGCGCCGTGCTGTACCTCGTGGCCGTGCGCTGCGAGCCGCTCACCCTCGCTCTCGGCGCCCTGTGGCTCCTGCTCTGCAGCCTGGCGATCTCCGGGGGCTACCACCGCCTCTTCGCCCACCGCGCCTACCGGGCGCGCCGGGGCATCGAGGTCCTGTACCTGCTCTTCGGGGCGGCGAGCGTGCAGAACTCGGCGCTGGTGTGGGCCGGGGACCACCGCAGGCACCACGCGCGCACCGACACCGACGAGGATCCCTACAACGCGCGGCGCGGCTTCTGGTGGTCGCACCTGGGCTGGGTGCTCTTCCACGACCCGCTCTCGCCCTCGGCCAGCCGCGCGCGCGACCTGTCCTCGCGCACGCTCGTGCGGCTGCAGCACCGCTTCTACGTCCCGCTGGCGGTCCTGATGGTGGTGGGCGTGCCCGCCGCGCTCGGCCTCGGGTGGGGCGACCCGCTGGGCGCGGTGCTGGTGGCCGGCTTCCTCCGGCTGGCCGTGCAGTGGCACATGACCTTCTCCATCAACTCGCTCGCGCACCGCGTCGGGCGCCAGCCGTACTGCCGGCGCACCACGGCCCGGGACTCCTGGGCCACGGCGCTGTTCTCGATGGGCGAGGGGTACCACAACTTCCACCACCGCTTCCCCTCGGACTACCGCAACGGCCACCGCTGGTACCACTTCGACGCGAGCAAGTGGTGGCTGTGGATGCTCGCGCGCGTGCGGCTCGTCACGGACCTGCGCCGCACCCCGCCCGAGAAGATCTCCGCGGCCCGCCGCGAGGTCCAGGCGGGCTGACCGGGATCCGTTTCTCGCCCCGCGGGGAGGCGGGGCTAGCATCTCCCGGGGTGCGGGGGGCGCGGGGTCCGGGGCGCCGCCTCCCCCGCCGGGAGGGTCCCGCCATCCGGCTCACCGCTCCGGCGCTGATGCTCCTCTCCTTCGCCGGGCTGATCGCGCTCGGAACGGTCGCGCTCGCCCTGCCGGCGGCCTCGGCCACCGGCGAGGCGGTGCCCCTGGTGGACGCCCTCTTCACCTCCACCAGCGCCGTGTGCGTGACCGGGCTGATCACGGTGGACACGGCGTCGCGCTGGAGCGGCTTCGGCCTCGGGACGATCCTGGTCCTGATCCAACTCGGGGCGCTTGGCCTGATCACCTTCGCCACGCTCATCGCGCTGCTCCTGGGCAAGCGCCTCACCCTCTCGCAGCGGGAGATCTTCGCGGGGGTCGCAAGCCCCCTTCGGCGCATCGACCTGTACCGCATCGTGCGGCGCATCGTCCTGCTGGCGCTCGGGATCGAACTCCTGGGCTGGCTCGCGCTGTGGGGGGCCTTCGCGCGGCACATGGACGGGGGGGAGGCCGCCTGGCACGCCCTCTTCCACAGCGTTTCGGCCTTCTGCAACGCGGGCTTCTCGACCTTCTCCGACAGCCTGATGGCCTACCGCGCCGACGCCTGGGTCACGGGGGTCGTGATGGCGCTCGTCGTGCTGGGCGGCCTGGGCTTCGTGGTGCTGATGGACCTGGAGAACCGCTGGCGCTACCGGGACCGGGTGGGCCTGCACACCCGCATCGCGCTCGGGACCACGGGGCTGCTGATCGCCGTCGGAGCGGCGGGCTTCTACCTGTGCGAGCGGGGCAACACGCTGGCGGGGCTCGGGCCGGCGGAGCAGGCGCTCGCGGCGCTGTTCGGCTCGGTGACCGCCCGCACGGCGGGCTTCAACACCGTGGACTACGGCGCCGTGACCGCCCCCTGCCTGCTCCTCACCATGTTCCTGATGTTCGTGGGCGGCTGCCCGGGCTCCTGCGCGGGGGGCCTGAAGACCACCACCTTCGCGGTGGTCCTCGCGGCCGCCCGCTCGGCCCTGGCGGGCCACCCCGGCGTGCACCTGTTCCGCCGCTCGGTGCCCGAGGGGACGGTCCGCCAGGCCCTGGTGCTGGCGCTGCTCGCGCTGTCGGCGGCGAGCGTGCTGCCCCTGGGGCTGGTGATCACCGAGGGCGGGGCCACGCCCTACCACGAGGCCGCCGGCCGCTACCTCGAACTGTGCTTCGAGACGGTCTCGGCCTTGGGGACCGTGGGGCTTTCGACCGGGGTCACCCCGAACCTGAGCCCGGCCGGAAAGCTCCAGGTGGTGGTCATGATGTACGTCGGCCGGCTCGGGCTGCTCACGCTCGGGCTCGCGCTGGCGCGCCGGGCGACCGCGCGCTACCGCTACGCCGAGGAATCGGTGATCGTGGGCTGACCGCGAGGACTCCGGAGGATCGACGATGGGCAAGCGCAGCGTGGTCGTGATCGGGCTGGGCAACTTCGGCATGGCGTTCGTGGATAACGCCCGCCGCTACGGCTTCGACGTGTTGGCGATCGACACGCGGGCCGAGGCGGTCAACCGGGTCGCCCCCCACGCCGCCCGGGCCGTCGTGGCCGACGGCACCGACCGCGAAGTGCTCGAGCACCTGGGCGTGAAGGGCATGGAGGTCGCGATCGTGAGCATGGGCGACCGCATGGACTTGAGCATCCTCTCCGTGCTCCACCTCAAGGGGCTCGGCGTACGGGAGATCTGCGCGAAGGCCCTCTCGGACGACCACGCGCGGGTGCTCGAATCGATCGGGGCCACGCGGGTGATCCACCCGGAGCGCGAGGTGGCCGGGCTCCTGGCCCAGCGCCTCGCCCACCCCACCATGCGGGAGTACCTGCCCCTGCTCGGCGACTATGCGGTCATCGAACTGCTGGCGCCGGAGGCCTTCGGGGGCAAGACGCTGCGCGACCTGCACCTGCGCAACCGCTACGGGGTGAGCGTGATCGCCATGTCCAAGGGAAACGACCCCAACGCCCTCACCGCGCCCTCCGTCGACCGGCCGCTGGTGGGGGGGGACCTGCTGGTGCTGATCGGGCGCAAGGAGGACCTGGAGCGCTTCGAGCGCAGCGTCGCGTAGGAAGGGGCCGCGGGGCAGGGTAGGATGCCGCCATGGCCCGCAACGTCCTCGGAACGCCGCTCGCCGTCTGCTCGGTCCGCCCGCTCACCGGCTTCTATCGCAACGGCCGCTGCGAGACCGGACGGGACGACGTGGGGCTGCACTGCGTCTGCGTCGTCGCCACCGACGAGTTCCTCGCCTTCAGCGCCGCGCGCGGGAACGACTTGAGCACGCCCAACCCCGCCTACGCCTTCCCGGGCCTCCAGGCCGGCGACCGGTGGTGCCTGTGCATCCTGCGCTGGAAGGAGGCGCTGGAGGCCGGCCGCGCGCCCCCGGTGGTCCTCGAGGCGACGCACATCAGCACGCTCGAGTTCGTGGCGCTGGAGGACCTCCGGCGCCACGCGGCGGACCTGGCCCGCTAGGGCGCCCGCGACCCGCCGTGGCGCCCCCCCCGCCGGGCCCGCTCGACCTCCTCTTCCTGGACTACCAGACGCCGCGGCCCTACGGCGCGCGCTCGCTGGAGACCGACTCGATCGGGGGCACCGAGGCGACCACGATCCGCGTGGCGCGGGCGCTCGCCCGCGACCTGCGCGTCGGCGTGGCCCAGGCGGCGCGGACGCACGACGAGTGGGACCCCGACGGCGTCGCCTGGCTGGCCCTCTCCTCGGCGCTGGGCGCGGCGGAGGCCCTGGACCCGGCGGCGGTGGTGCTCGTGCGGCGGGTCGAGGAGGCGGCCGCGGTCGCGCGGGCGTTTCCGCGCAGTCGGCGCTTCCTGTGGGCCCACGACCTGCGCCGCATCCGCCACCTCGGCCGTCACCGGCGCGCCCTGGGTGGGCTCGGCTTCACCGTGGTGACCGTCTCGCGCTTCCTGGAGGGGCTCGCGCGCGCGGCGCTTTGCGGCCGCTGGTGGCAGCGCCCGCTCGACGCTTGGCGCCCGGCGCCCCCGCCGGCGCTGTGCACCGTCTACAACGCGGTGGACGACGACCTCGGGCCGGATGCGACGCCCGTGGACCCGGACCGGCTGCTCTTCTTGAGCGCGCCGGCCAAGGGGCTCGCGGAGGTGATCCACCGCTTCCAGGGGCTGCGCCGGCACCTGCCCGGGCTGACGCTCGAGATCGCCCACCCGGGGTACATCGACTTCGAGCGCTACCGGCGCTTTGACCGGCGCCTGCTGGCCTTGCCGGGGCAGGTCGTGCTCGGGGCGCTGCCGCACCCGGAGATCGTCCGGCACCTTCGGCGGGCCTTCTGCGTCTTCTACCCGCAGACCACCAAGGCCGAGACCTTCGGCTTGATCTACGCGGAGGCCAACGCCGTGGGCACGCCGGTGCTGGCCCACGACTTCGGCGCCGCCCGCGAGGTGTTGAGCCACCCCGACCAACTCGTAGACGGCCGCGACGACACGGCGATCCTCGCCCGGCTGCGCCACTGGCAGAGTGCCGGACGCCCCGCCGTGGACTGCCGCCCCGCGTTCCGCACCTCGGCCGTGGCCGAGGCGTGGCGGGCGCTCCTGCGCCCGGGCCCGCCGGCTGCTCGAACGGCTTTGGGTCCGTCTGCTACTGGAACGGCTTTGGGTCCGGCTGCTACTGGAACGGCTTCACGTCCGTCTGCCAGGCCACCTGGGTCTCCCAGCGCGACAGGCCCTTGAGCTCGGCGCGCAGCGGCTGCCCGCCCGAGGGCGGCAGGAAGCGCACGCCCAGGAACACCGGGGCCTCCGAGGCGTCGCGCGGGCAGAAGCCGGCGAACTCCGCCTGTCCGTCGCCGGTGAAGTCGGCCTGCTGGGCCTGGATGGTGCAGGTGACCGTCGCGCCGTTGCAACTCGCCGTCACGCGGATGCGCGAGACCCCGTGCCAGCCGGGCGTACCGATCCCGACCGTGCGGCCGGAGGGCACCGCGCTCAACGTCGTCGTGAGGGTGGGCTGCGCGGGCTGGGTCTTGTAGTCCGGGCCCGCGCCGTGGGTGAACTCGACGTTCACGTTGGTCACGTCCATGCCCGTGCTGTTCACGACCGTGAAGTCCCAGAAGTTGGGCGGGGGCGGGGAGGCGCCCCCGGGCGCCCCGGTCAGGCAGAGCGCGGCGGCGAGCAGGACCAGGACGCCCAGGACGGCGCCGAGGCGGGTGGGGGAACAGGGCATGGATCCTCCGGGGTCTGGGGGCGCGTGGGGCGCCCGGAAACGGGACGTCGGCTACTGGAAGTCGACGGTGTGGACGATGGGCTCGGACCAGTCGCCCCAGCGCGCCAGGCCCTCCAGCCGGAGGCGGCGCGGGCCGCCCTCCGTGGCCGGCGGCAGGACGCGCGCGCCGAGGAAGACGGTGCTGCCGTCGGGATGGAGCGGGCAGAACCCGGACCACTCGTCGCGGCCGTCGCCGTCGAAGTCCATCCGGGGGGCCTCGATCTCGGCGCTGGCGTAGCCGCCGGCCGTGAAGACGCTGACCCGGATCCGCGCGACGCCGTACCAGCCGGGGGTGCCGAGCGTGAGGCTGCGGCCCGCGGGGAGCAGGTCCAGCCCGTCGCGCACCGTGGGGTCCGGGGGGAGTTGCTCGTACTCCGGCGGGACGGCGTGCCAGAGGCTGACGTCCACCCAGGAGGCCGGGTCGGGCGTCTCGTTGCGCAACGTGAGGTCCCAGAAACTGGGTGGCGGCGGCGCGGCGCGGGCCGGCGCGACGCACAGCGCGAAGACGGCCCCGACCAGGCCGGCGCACAGATACCCGAACGGCGCGGGCCAGGCCCGCAAGGTCACGAAACGGCGCATCCCTCGACCCTCCCGCGGCCCCCGCACGGCGTGCCGGGGGCCCTGCCCGGCCCATCTCACCCCGCCGGGCGTCCGAAAGTCAACGGGCGGGTCAGCGCACGGGTCCCCAGACCCCCCAGGCGGCCCAGTAGTAGGGGTGGGCCGAGCGCGGGCTGCTCCCCGCGACGGCCCGCTGGGCCCTGCGCAGGGCTTCCGGAACGCTGGTGCCTGGCTGGCGCAGCGCGCGGTGGAACTCCTCCATCAACCGGGCGGTCTCGACGTCGGGCACCTTCCAAAGGCTCGCCACCACCTGGCGGGCGCCGGCGAGGAGGAAGGCCCGTACGAGGCCGTCCTCGCCCTCGCCGGGGACGGCCGCTCCCCGGCCCGACTCGCAGGCAGCCAGGACGACCAGCCGCGGGCCGCCCTGGAAGCGCCACCGGCCCACCTCCTCCACGGTCAGCAGGCCGTCGGACTCGGGCGAGGGGTGGAGGGCGAGCGCGCTCAACCAGGGCACGCGCGGCTGGAGCAGGCCGTGGCAGGACAGGTGCAACACCTCGAAGGGGTAGGGCGCCTCCCGGAGGCACCAGGTCAGCACGTCCTCGCTCGCCCGCGCGCCCAGCAACACCAGGTCCCCTCGGGCGGGGTCGGCGATGGCCTCGACCTCCGGGCGGCTGTGGTGCAGGCGCGTGAGCGGCTGGCTGCCGAAGTAGACGGCCACCGCGCCGGGCCCGGCCGCCTGGTAGTCCGGGTCGCCCAGGGCCAGCAGGGGGGCGCCGGGCGTCGCGGGGGGGTTCCAGGTCCGGATGTGCCGCAACACGGCCTGCGAGGCGACGCGCGAGAAGGTCGGGCCTGCGGATCCGGGGCCGGCGGCGTCCGGGTCGGGGGCGGCCGGTGCCAGGGTCTCGAGCAGGGCGGCCCAGGGCAGCGCGCCCAGCGGCCCGTCCACCGAGAGGTAGAGGTGGCCGGGGCTGCCGCCGGCGGCGGGCGGAGCCCCCCAGCCCAGGTGCTCGCGGATCGGTGCGGGCACCAGGTCGGCGGCGAGCGCCGCCAGCGCGGCGAGCGCCGCGGGCGCCTGGGAGCCCGCGGGCGAGACCCAGGTCTCCAGCGCCTCGCGCGCGCGGCGTTCGACCTCGGCGGCGGGGCCCAGCGGGGCCTCGCGCACCCGCCCGTCCCAGGCCACGGCCATGCGGTAGGTGCCCCGGACCGGGGCGACGTAGAGGAAGGCCTCCCCGGCGAGGAGGGCGGGCCGTGGGCGGAACGCGACCCCCCCGGGGCCGGCGGGCTCGACGCCGCGCGCCTGGACGCTCGCGGCCAGGGCCTCGGACTCCTCCCGGTCGCGCAACTGGCGGCGGTAGGAGTAGAGGCGTTCGTTGGCGGAGTGGATCTCGCGCCGCCGCCCCGCCTCGCGGGCGCGCCAGGACTCGCGGGCGGCGTCGGCGATCGCCTGGGCGAGCGCCGCGGGCGCGAGCGGGGCCTGCGCGGGGGCGGCGGAGCCCCCGCTCACGCGGCGCCGCGCCTCGGCGAGGTACACGATGCCGCGCGTCCGCTCGAGCGCGTCCTCGAGTTCGGCGGGGGCGCCGCGCTCGAGCGCGCAGGCCACGTAGCCCTCGACCAGTTCGGCCACGCCCGGCTTGCCCAGCGCGCTCAACGCGAGCGAGTTGGGCAGGGCGCCCACGCCTTCGGCCAGCCGCGCGACGGCCTGCTCGAGCGTGCGGCGGGCTTCTGCGTGGCGTCCGAGCGCGAGTTGCGCGAGCCCCAACTCGCGTTCCACGAACTCGCGGAACGCCGCGTCCTGCTGGGCGTAGGCGCTGCCCAGGCTCGCCTCGAGCGGGCCCAGCGCGTCCTGTGCCCGCCCCTGGCGGCGCAACGCGGACCCGAGTTGCGCCTGTGCGTTCGCCTCGAGTTCCGCCCGCGGGGCGAACTCGACCGGCTCCCGGGCCAGGTCCTCGAGAACCCGGGCCAGTTGCAGCACGGCCTCGGGCAGGCGGGCCCCCGCCTCGACCAGCAGCGCCGCCCGGTGCAGGCGCAGCACGTAGCCGTAGCGCGGCTTGATCGTGGCCAGCGGCGAGGCCTCGAGCGCGTCGTACAGCGTCGCCGCCTCCGCGTAGCGCCCGAGCTCGGTCTCCAGGCGCGCCAGGCTGCCCTGCAACAGGTAGCGCACCAGCTCGGGCTCCTCGTCGGCCGCGGCGAGCGCTTCGGCGAGGAAGGCCCGGGCCTCCTCCACGCGCCCGACCGCGAGCATCGCCTCGGAGAGCGCGCGGGCGGCCGCCACGCGCAGCCGTGCCGGGACCCGGTCGCCGCGCCCCGGGGCGTTGGCGACGCGCTCGTGGGCGCGCTGGGCGTAGTGGAGCGCCGCGGCCGGGTCGCCCGCCAGGGCGTCCAGGCGGGCGAGTGTCGCGAGGGCTTCGGTGTGCAGGTCGCGCGCCGCGCCGGCCAGTCCGGCCTCGGGGGTGAGCGCGCTCGCCAGCGCGTCGGCCTCGCGCAGGAGGCCGCGGGCGAGGCGGGGCTGGAGCAGCCGGCTCTCGATCAGCCCGAGGCGCGCGGCGTACGTCGCCGACGCGGCCAGGTCGCGCGCGTCGTCGTCGATCTCCAGGAGCCGCCGGAGCAGGCGCCGCTCGAGCAGGTCCTGGCCCTCGACGAGGGCGAGCGCGCGGGCCAGGGCGGCGCGCTCGGCCCGCCGCCAGCCCAGGGCGTAGGCGACGGACGCGGCCTTGCTCCAGGCCGCGCCCTCGGCGACGGCGTCCCCGGCGTGCGCGTGGCAGAGCGCGGCCACGGCGCCGGCCTCCGCCGCGCTCACGCTGGCCCCACGGGCGGCGGGCAGGAGCGCGAGCGCCGCCGGCGCCTCGCCGCGGGCGAGCGCCGCCCGGGCCTCGGCCAGGGCGCGGCGCGGGTCGCGCTCCCCGCGCGGCGCGCGGGCGACGTACTCCTCCAGGGCGCGGGCGTCGGCCGTGAGCCGCGCGCGGGCCAGGCCCTCGGCCTCGGCCGCAAGGCCGAGCGCGAGCAGGTCCTCTGCGCAATTCATCCATGATAACGGCGACGGTTCGTCCGGTATCGAGGATATCTTCAACTAGAAGAACGTTCCGGCCACGAAGGTCCACTTCAGGCGTATAGTGCATGATCACGCGGCCCGTCGAGTTGGCGCCGTCATAACTTCGCGCACGAACAAAATCA
>JAPKHB010000250.1:0-5582 GCA_026647295.1 Planctomycetota bacterium
GCGGGCGTGGCGATGATCACGGCGTCCAGCGCCTCCTGCTCGAGCAGGCGGTCCAGGTCGGCGTAGGACCGGGGGCGCAGGCCCACCGCCGCCTTGAGGGCCTCGGCGGCCTCGGCCGCGGAGGCGTCCGTCGAGCCCAGGACGGCGACCACCTCGGCCCCGGCGCCGGCCGCCAGGCGGGCCAGGTGGGCGCCGATGCCGCGGCGGCGCTGACGGGCTCCGAAGACGGCCAGGCGCATCGCCCCATCCTGCCAGGGGGCGGCCGCCGGGGTAGATTCCGGGCCGCGCCGGGAGGACCCCATGGCCGAGATCGTGATCGCCGTCTACCACCCCAAGCCCGGGCAGGAGGAGCGGATCGTCGCCCTGGTGGCCCGCCACGTGCCGCTGCTTAGGGCCCGGGGCCTGGCCACGCCGCGCCCGGCGATCGCGATGCGCAGCGCCGGCGGGGCCCTGCTCGAAGTCTTCGAGTGGGTCGACGCGCAGGCGGCCGGCCGGGCCCACGCCGACCCCGAGGTGTCCGCGTTGTGGGACGAGATGGGGCAGGTGGCGGAGTTCCGGTGCCTAGCCGACCTGCCCGAGGCCACCCGCACCTTCCCGCACTTCGCCCCGCTCGCCTAGGCCGAGGGCGGCGCGGCGTGCGCGCCCAGGCGCGCGAGCAGGTCGGCCACCTGGCGGCGGACCTCGTCGCGCACGCGGGCGAAGTCCGGGCCCGTGAGCCCGCGCGGGTCGGGGAGCGGCCAGTCCTCGTGGCGGGCCGCGGGCACCGCGGGGCAGGCGTCGCCGCAGCCCATGGTTACGACCGCGTCGTAGGGCCCGGGCGGCAGGTCGGCGAGCCCCTTGGAGCGGTGCGCCCCGAGGTCAAGGCCCAGCTCGGCCATGCTCGCGATGGCGGTGGGGTTCACGCGCCCCGAGGGGCGCGAGCCGGCGCTGAACGCCTCCACCCGCGGGCCGCCCAGCGCCCGGGCGAAGGCCTCGGCCATCTGGCTGCGGTTGGAGTTCTCCACGCAGACGAAGAGCAGCCGCAGCGGCCGCGCGGGCGGGGCGCCGCTCACCGGCAGACCTCCTCGGGCACGCGTGCGACGGGCGCGGCGGTGGCGGCGCAGCAGGCGCCCGGTGGATGCAGGGCCCGGCAAAGGGGCAGCGCCAGGAGCGCGCCGGCGACGGGGCCCAGCACGTAGATCCAGACGTCGGGGAGGGAGCCCGTGACCAGCGCCGGGGCGAGCGAGCGGGCCGGGTTCATCGAGGCGCCCGAGATCGGGCCCGCAAAGAGGGCCTCGAGCCCCACGACCGCGCCGATCGCGACCGCCGCCGCAAGGCCCTGCTCCTTCGCCCCCGTGGCGACGCTGAAGATCACGAACATGAGCATCAGCGTGAGCACGCCTTCCAGAACGAGCGACTGCAGGGCGCTGCCCGCGGGGCGGGTCGCGCCCAGCGTCGGGTCCGCCGGGAAGAGCAGCCGGAGCAGCAGACTGGCCACGAGCGCGCCGGCGAGCTGCGCCCCGAGGTAGGGCAGGAGCGCGCGCCGGTCCAGACGCCCGCAGGCCGCGAAGGCGAGCGTCACGGCGGGGTTGATGTGCGCGCCGGAGACGGACCCCACGGCGAGGATCGCCGCCAGCACCACGAGGCCGAACACCATGGACACGCCCGCATGGGTGACCGCGCCGCCGGAGGCGTGGTCGGCCACGATGGCGCCGGTGCCCGCGAAGACGAGCATGAAGGTCCCGAAGGCCTCGGCCAGGCAGCGCCGCGCGAGCAAGCGGTTCCTCCCGGCGGGGGTACCGGGCAGCCGGCGGCCTGCGGACCCCGCGCGCAGTGAGGCTACGCCGGCCCGGCGCCGGACGAAGCCGCGCCCGGGCCCTCGGCCACGGGCTCCACGAGCCCTTCATCCACCAGGCGCTCGATCAGCCCCTCGATCGCGCGCGCGACGCGCTCGGGCGCCGCCGCGGGGAAGGCCGCGCGGAACACGGCGGCGGCCTGGGCCGCGGTGTGCGGTTCGGCCAGCAGGCGCCACAGGGCGCCCGCCGTCGCGTTGGCGCGGAAGACGGCGTCGCCCGACTCCCGGGCGAGGAAGGCCTCATCGCCCAGCGCCCGCCAGGCGACCGCGGGGCGGCGGCGGTAGCGGCGCGTCATTCGAGGCTCGCCGGGCCCAGGCGCCGCAGCAAGAGGTCCGCCGCGCGCGCCGGGTCGCTGTAGGAGAGGCGCTGGCAGCGGGCCCCGCCCGCAACCCGGTAGAGCACGTCGAGCGTCGCGCTGGCCGGCAGGCGGCCGAAGGCCTGCCGGAGGAGCGCCTCCAGCGCGTCCGCGGGGGCCAGGGGCGTGAGCCGCGTCGGCCCGCGGGGCCGGCGATCCAGCAGGACGACGGCGGCGATGGGGGCGCGCGCGCCCAGCGGCGCCACCCGGCCCGGTCCCGGATCCACGTAGATGCGGTTGGCGCTCGCCAGCACACGGTTACGGCGCACGAAGGCCTTGAGCGCCGGCGACTCGGCGCCCGGTGCCGCCCGCCGCAGGCGCGGCAGCATGCCCAAGGCGACCCCCTCGGCCGAGGCCGCCTCGACGCCGATCACGTCGTCGCCAAAGCAGCGCGCGCCCTTCCACGCGAGATGGAGGCAGAGCGTGCTCTTGCCCGCGCGGGAGACCGCGGGCATCAGCACCAGGCCGCCGCCCATCTGGACGGCCGCCGCGTGCAGGACGACCTGCCCCGGGTGCTCGTCGGCGTACCAGTCGATGAGCTCGTAGTGGAAGCCGCACACCGCCGCGACGAGCCCGCGGCGCACCTTCTGCCGGGCCGCGCCCGGCGTGGCGTGGCGCGGCGAGACCCGGCGCCAGGCGCCGTCACGCGTGCGCGACAGGCGCATCCCGGGCCGCGCCGCCCGGGCCCCCGCAGGGCGCAGGTCCCAGCCCACCAGGATCGACGCCAGCGCGGCGACCAGGGGCTCGCCGCCGCGAAAGCGCACGGGTTGCGACAGGTCCCCGAAGCTGATCCGGCGCTCGTCCGGGCGCGGCGCGGCCGGGGTCGGCCGGTGGGCGGCTTGGAGCACGGCGAGGCGGCTCATCGGGCCCTTCGACGCCCCCGGGCCCAGGCGCTAGGAGTGCGAACCCGAACGGGAACCGCTGCACGAGCCGGAGCGCGACCGGCTGCCCGAGCCGCTGCGCGAACCCGACCGCGAGCAACTGCCCGAACGGGACCGCGACCCGCTGCGCGAGCCGGAGCCGCTGCGCGAGCCGGAGCCGCTGCGCGAGCCGGAGCCGCTGCGCGAGCACGAGCCGCTGCCCGACCCCGAGCCCTGCTTCTTGCCCTTCTTGCCGCACTTCTTCTTGCCCTTGGGGGGCTTGGGCGGCTTGCAGTCCGGCGGCGGCGGAGGGCCGGCCTCGGCAGCGCTCCCGGTGAGCGCGATGAGGGCCGGGGCTGCGAACACCGCGCCCGCGCCCAGGCCGAGGCGGCGCAGCGCCGCCCGGCGGGTGAGCCGCTCCGGCTCGCCCTTGCTTCGATCCCTGGAACTCGACATGTCCTTGCTCCTCTGCCGCGTCGCCGCTCCCGTCCTGGCGCGGCCTGACGCGCCGCCCGCCGCCGCAAAGAGAGGGCCGCGGCCGCAAGGCCCGATCGGTTGCGGGCCCCGGCCCCCGGCACGTCGCGGCGGCGCCACGCGCGTCCAACCGGATCGACGCGGCCGGGCTACCGGAGTGCGGCCAGGGCCGCAACCCAGGCCTCCTCGTCCGGGGCCGCGGCCAGCGCCCGGCGGTAGGCTTCGCGGGCCTCCTCGGTGCGCCCCTGGCGGGCCAGGGCCTCTCCCAGCGCCCCCCACAACTCGTCCCGGCGCCGGTCCCGCTCGGCCCGCGCCCGCAGGGCGGCGAGCGCCCGGTCCGGGTCGACGGCCGCGTACTCGCGGTACCACAGCAGCGCGTTGCCCTCGGCCAGGGCGCGCTCGAGTTGCTCGCTTCCCTCGGCCCGCCGCCCGGTGGCCACGAGCGCGAGGCCGTAGGCCCCGCGGCCGCTGGCGTCGTCGCCGTGCGCGCGCACGTGTCCGGCCAGGATGCCCACCGCACGCCCGGGGTCCAGACGCGCGAGCGCGAGCTGCCAGGCGTGGTCGCCCGGGTCGCGCTGGTGGGCCGCCAGGTACTGCTCGAAGGCGTCCGCCGTGCGTCCCGCCGCGGCCAGCGCGCGGGCATAGGCGCCCAGCGTCTCGTCGTCCGCGCCGCCGCGCGCCTGCTCGATGGCCCGGGCGAGGGTGGCGGCTGCGCGGTCGGGGTCGGCGGCGATCAGGCCGTCGATCCACTCCGCGTCGCGCGGGTCGCGGGCGTACGCCTCGAGGTACAGCGCCGCGGCGCGCGCCCGGTCGCCCGTGAGCAGGCAGGCGCGCGCGAGCGCGGCGGCGAGAGCGGCGTCGGGGCTGCCCTGGGCCAGTGCCTCGATGAGCGGGAGGGCCCGGGCCGGGTCGAGCTCCAGGAGCCGCTCCAGCGTCTCGGGCGAGGGGGCCAGGCGGGCGGCCTCCTTGAAGGCGCGGAAGGCCTCCGCGGAGTCGCCCTCGGCCAGGGCGATGGAGCCGAGAAGGTCCCACAGGCGCACGTTGCCCGGATCGCCCGCGAGCCGGGACGTGGCGTGGGCGCGGGCCGCCCGGGGATCAAGCGCTGCGAGCATCGCCAGCGCCTCCAGGTCGCCGGGGCGGTCGCCCAGGACGCGCTGGAGGAACGGCAGCAGGGCGGCCTCCTGGCCCGCCTCGGCCAGCAGCCCGCGCAACTTGCGCAGGGAGTCCTCCGACCAGGCGTGCGCGCGCGCCGCCTCGAGCAAGAGGGCCGGGCCGCCCTGCGGGTCGAGGCGCAGCAGCAGCCGCGTGAGGCTGCGGCTCACGCCCTCGCGCTCGGCCAGCGCACCGCGCACCACCTCCAACGCGCGGCCGCCGGCGCCGGCGTCCTCGTAGAGCCGGGCGAGGTCGTAGGGATCAAAGCCCGCGTCGGGGCGCTGCGCCAGCACGCGGTCCAGGAAGGCGGCCCGGCGCTCCCGGGGCAGCTCGGCGATCAGGTCCAGGATGCGGTCGGCGTCCACGCCGGCCGCAAAGCCGAGTTCGATCAGCGTGAGCAGGTCCTCCTCCTGGCCGGCGAAGGCGTAGAGCATGCCCAGCAGTTCGAAGCCGCGGCCCCCGCGGCCGGCGCTGGCCAGCGCGCGCTCGAACATCGCGTCGGTGGTGGCGGGCGGGGAAAGTCGGCGGGCAAGGGGCGCGATGTCGAGCGCGAGCCGCGGCGACGAGAAGGACGCGGCCGAGGCGGCGCCCCCGCCCACGGCGGCCCCGGGCGCGGGGCCGGGCTCGAGGCTGGCGCCGCCGGCCAGCAGCCAACCCAGGAACGCGCCCGCCCCCAGGCCCAGGCCCAGCCCGCCGAGCATTGCCCTGGCCATCGCTTCGCCTCCGCCGCCCTCTGCCGGGCTTAACCCGCCGTGGGACCCCAGTCTACGGCCGGCCGGCCGCGTCCGGCGCCCCCTGGATCCATCGACCGGCGACGGGGGAGAACTGCAACGCGGGCTGCCTTGACACCCCCGAACGGCGGTCGAGACTCTGGCCCGCCCCAAGGCATGCGGGCGCATCCGGCGG
>JAPKHB010000250.1:5592-6070 GCA_026647295.1 Planctomycetota bacterium
CGAGGCCGATGACGCAGCCCCCGCGACGCAGAAGGTCCCCCTTGCCGCCTTTGGCGCGCCGGGGCTTTGGCGCGGCGGCCGGGCGCCGCGGACGGGGCTGATGGACGCGGTCTACCTCCTCGGTCCGTTGCTCCTGCTCGGGGTCGTGTTGGCGGCGGTCTGGCTCGATCGGATCAGCGTCCCCGTCATCCTGGTCGCCCTCGGCCTCGGGCTCCTCGGCCGCCCCGGGGACGCGCTGGACCCCCTGCGCGCCCTCTACGGCGCCGCCTCGGCCCGGGCGGGCATGGAGGAGGAGGCGGCCGCGGCCGCCGCGGCGAACATCGCGAGCAGACGCCCCCGCTCGCGCACCGGCACGCCGAACGGCAGCACCCGCGAGGGCGACGCCGCGGCGGCGAGCACGCGCTCGCGGAGGCCGGTCGGCGCCGGGGGGGCCGACATCCCGCGCAGGGCGGCTTCGATGCCCGACGGCAGGCCGCGG
>JAPKHB010000251.1 GCA_026647295.1 Planctomycetota bacterium
GGCGAAACACCGCATGACCCGCAGCGGACCAGTCGCTACGGATGATCATGGGGTGAGCAACGGGATTCGAACCCGCGACCTCCGGAACCACAATCCGGCGCTCTAACCAGCTGAGCTATGCCCACCGAGCGGTGTGGGGGAGAGGGTAGGGCGCTGGGCGCGGGGCGTCAATCGGGGCGGGGGGCGCAGGGGCGCAGGGGCGCGGGGGCGCAGGGCGCCGGTGGACGCCGCGCGTCAGTCCTGGGCCTCGAAAGCGGCGTCCGGGTCGGCGGGACCCCCGTCCCCGGCGGCGGGGGCGGCCTCGGGGTCCGTCCCGGAGGGCGCCTCCCCGGCCTCCGCGTCCTCGTCCCCGCGCTCCTCGCGCAGGGACTGGAAGATGCGCTCGAGCCGCTCGGCCTTGGCGAGGGTGGCGTCATAGGCCAGCGAGAGCTGGGGCGTGATCCGCGTGCGCATCACGGTCGCCACGTGGCGTTGGATGACCGGCAGCGCGTCCTTGAGCCCCCGGGCGCAGGTGCGGCGCTGGGCCTCTTCGCCCAGGCACGACCAGAACACCCGCGCGGCGCTCAAGTCCGGCGCGAGCTTCACGCGCGTGATGGACACCAGGCCGATCCGCGGGTCGTGCAGGTCGCGCTGCACGGTCTCGGCGACCGCCTCGAGGATCAGCTGCTGGAGGCGCAGGACGCGGCGTTCGGTGGCCATGGGGGGGGCGGGCGCGGTCAGCCCTGGAGGGTGCGGCGGCGGGCTTCGATGGTGTAGGCCTCGATCACGTCGCCGGCCTGGAACGCGTCCCAGCCCTCGACGGTGAGCCCGCACTCGAGGCCCTCGCGCACCTCGCGGGCGGCGTCCTTCTCGCGGCGCAGGCTGCTGACGGTGCCTTCGTGCACCACCTCGTCGCCGCGCCGGACCCGGACCATGGCGTCGCGGCGCATGAGCCCGTCCTTCACGCGGCAGCCGGCGATGTTGCCGATCTTGGAGAAGGTGAACACCTGCAGGACCTCGGCGTGGCCGAGCACCACCTCCTCCATCTCGGGGGCGAGGCGGCCCTCCATCAGGTCGCGGATGTCCTGCTCGATGTCGTAGATGACCCGGTAGATGCGCACGTCGACGTGGTCCTGCTTGGCCTTCTGGCGGGCCTTGGCGTCGATGTTCACGTGGAAGCCGATGATGTGGGCCTTGGACGCGGTCGCGAGGACCACGTCGCTCTCGTTCACGGCCCCCACGCCGGCGTGCACGATGGTGACCTTCACCTCGTCGGTGCCCAAGCGCTGCAGGACGGTCTTGAGCGGATGGAGCGACCCGTCGACGTCGGCCTTCACCACGACGCGGACCTCCTCGACCTTGCTCTGCTCGATCGCGCCGAAGAGGGTGTCGAGCGTGACGGGCTTGGCCTGGGAGGCCATCTCGACCTCGCGGTTGCGCTGGCGGCGGGTCTCGGCGATCTGGCGGGCGTCGCCGGCATCGCGGGCCACGTAGATCTTGGATCCGGCCTGGGGCGCCCGGTCCAGGCCGATCACCTCGACCGGCTCGCTCGGGCCCGCGGCGTCCACGGACTGGCCCATGTAGTTGAACAGCGCCCGGGCCGTGCCCCAGGCCTCGCCGGCCAGGATCACGTCGCCCTTGTGGAGCGTGCCGTTCTGCACCAGAACGGTGGCCACGATGCCCCGCTGCGGCGAGTTCTGGGCCTCGATGACCGTGCCCACGGCGTGGCGCCTGGGGTTGGCCCGGTACTTCTCGGCGTCCACCTCGGCCATCAGCGCCAGGTGGGCCAGCAGGGCCGGCACGCCCAGGCCCGTGATGCCCGAGACCTCGAACACGGAGACGTCGCCGCCGTAGCCCTCCACGTAGACCTCGTGCTCGGAGAGCTGCTGCTTCACGCGTTCGGGGCGGGCGTTCTCCTTGTCGCACTTGGTGATGGCGACCACGATGTCCACCCCGGCCGCCTTGGCGTGGCTGATGGCTTCGATCGTCTGGGGCATCACCCCGTCGTCGCCGGCCACGATCAGGATCACGATGTCGGTCACCTGCGCGCCGCGCGCGCGCATCTCGGTGAAGGCTTCGTGGCCAGGGGTGTCGATGAAGGTGACCCGCCGGCCGTCCTCGAGCTGCACCTGGCTCGCGGCGATGTGCTGGGTGATGCCGCCGGCCTCGCGCGCGGCGACGTCGGTGCGCCGGATGTAGTCGAGCAGGGTCGTCTTGCCGTGGTCCACGTGGCCGAGGATGGTCACCACCGGCGGCCGCGGCCGCAGGTCTTCGGGCCGGTCCTCCTCGTCGAAGCGGGCGAGCAGGGTGTCCTCGGCGGTCACGCGCTCGACGAAGTTGACGTTGACCTCGAGCTCCACGGCCAGCAACTCGACGGTGTCCTTGTCGAGCAGGCTGTTGGGGGTGAGCACCATCCCGTGGTTCTTGAAGAGGATCTTGATGATCTCGGCGGCCTTGTAGCCGCTGGCCTCGCCGAGACCCTTGACCGTGATCGGGAGCTTCACGTCCACCGAGGTGGGCCGGGCCTTTTGCACCTGCGCCTGCGCCTTGCCGGGGGCGCCGCGCTTGCGCATCGTGAAGGTTTCCTTGCCCCGCTTGCGCCGGTCGCCCTCGCGGTCGCGGTCGCGCTCGGGGCCCTGACGCCGGCCGCTCACGCGCCGCGCGCCCGGGGCGCGGTCCGAGACCGGGATCTGCGGCTCCATCCCGCCCTCGCCGGTGCGGCCGCCGGGGCGGGCGGGGCGCGTGACCCCGGGGATCCCGCCGTGGGGCGCGTCGCGCACCAGCCGGCCCGCGCGCGGGTCGATCGACGGGACCAGCGGGGCCAGCGGGTCGGCCGCGACGGGCTCCGCCGTCTCGGCCGCAGCCTCGTCGGAAGGGGCCGGCTCGGGCTCGGCCACGGGGGCCGGGGCTTCCGCGACCGCCCCCGCGGGCGGCGCCACGGCGACCGGCACCGGCTCGGGCGCCGGCGGGGGCGGCGCCGGCGGCGCGGTGAGCGAGTCGTGCAACTCGCGGATGCGCCGCTCGAGCTCCTCGGTGATGACCGCCATCTGGTTGCCGACGGACAGCCCGAGGGCGGTCAGCTCCCGGATGAAGGCGCGCGGACGCGCGCCGAGCTCGTGGGCGATCTGGTAGAAGCGCTTGGCCAATGGGGATCCAGTCGGTCGGGTTGGGCCCGGCTCCCGGGCCCGAAGCGGGGCATGGTACCGCGCCCCGAACGGCGCGTCCCCTACGGTGCGCAGGGGCCGGTGCCGGTCGGTGCGCGTCGGGGATCAGGCGCCCGAACGCTCCTCGCCGGACTCGGGCGCGACCGGATCGGCGGCGGCGGCCGCCTGGGCTTCCGCCGCGGGCGGCTCGTCCTCTGCCGGCGGGCGCTCGGCCGGCGCGTCCGGCGCCGGTTCGGTCGCGCCGGCGGCGGCGTCGGCGCCGGTCTCGCCCGGGGCGCCCGCGGCGGCCCCGGCGGGGGGCGCCAGGGGCGCCTCGCCCTGGATGTTGATCTCCCAGCCCGAGAGGCGCGAGGCCAGGCGCACGTTGGCGCCGCGCCGCCCGATGGCCAGCGAGAGCTGGTCCTCCTCGACGAGGACGTCGGCGCTCTGGTTGTCCCAGTTGAGGGTGATCGAGTTGATCTGCGCGGGCTTGAGCGCCGTGGCGATCATCAGTTCGGGCTGCTCCTCGAACTTCAGGATGTCGACCTTCTCGCCGTTGAGTTCGTCGATGATGTTGCGGATGCGGCTGCCCCGCACGCCGACGCAGGCGCCGATCGGGTCCACCTTGGCGTCCAGGCTGGCCACGGCGAGCTTGGTCTTGTAGCCCGCCTCTCGCTCGATGCGCCGGATCAGGATCACGCCGTCCCCGATCTCGGGAACCTCCAACTCGAAGAGCTTGGCGACGAACTCCGGGCGGCTGCGCGAGAGTACGATGCGCACGCGCTGGCCGAGCGGCCGGACCTCGAACAGGAAGGCGCGGATGCGGTCGCCGACCTTGAAGTTCTCGCCGCGGATCTGCTCGGAGCGGGGGACGATGCCCTCGACGCGCCCCATGTTGACGATGAGGTTGCCGCCCTCGATGCGCTGGATCGTCCCGGTGACGATCGTGTTCAGCCGGCGGTTGTACTCGTCCAGGTGCTTGTCGCGCTCGGCCTCCCGGATGCGCTGGTTCATCACCTGGCGGGCCGTCTGGGCGGCGATCCGGCCGAACTCGACGCTCTTGGCCGAGCCGTTGACGAGGCATTGGATCTCGCCGCTGCGGCGGTCCAGCCGCACCTCGATCACCGCCGTCTCCCCGAACTTGCGCCGCGCGGCCGTGAGCAGGCCCTGCTCGATGGCGGTGAAGACGATCTCCTTGTCGATGCCGCGGTCCCGATGGACCACATCGGCGAACCGGATGATGTCGGCGGGGTCCATGGGGGCTCCTGGGTCGGCAGTGGATCAGGGGGTGTCACCCTCCGGACACGCAAGGAGGCGGGCATGGGAGCCCGCCTCCGAGGAGTCGTTCAGGCATCCGGCAATATTGGCCGCTCCAAGGGCCAGGGTCAAGCCGGGGCCACCCCCCTGCGGGCCGGCTTCCGGGCCCCGCTTCCGGCCCCCGCTTGCGGCCCCCGGGGGCGCCCCGCGCCGCTCCCGCCGGCCCGGGCGCGCGTTGTCCGCGCCCACCGCGGGGCGTAGGCTGGCCCCGAGATGCAGGCGCGCCTCCAACTGGCCCTCGACCAGGTCGACCTTCCCCGGGCCCTCAAGGCGGCGCGGGAGGCGGTGGAGGGGGGGGTGCACATCCTGGAGGTCGGCACTCCCCTGCTCAAGAGCGAGGGCCTCCAGGCCGTCCGGGCGCTACGGGAGGCCTTCCCGACCCACGAGATCGTCTGCGACGCCAAGACCATGGACGCCGGACGCCTGGAGATGGAGGCCGCGGCGAAGGCCGGGGCGACCACCGCCACGGTCCTCGGCGTGGCCTCCGACTCGACGCTGCGCGAGTGCGTGGAGGCCGGGCGGAACTACGGCATCGCGGTCCTGGTCGACCTGCTGGGCTGCCCCGACCCGGTCGCCCGCGCCCGCGAGGCGGAGGCCCTCGGCGCCACCCTGGTCAACGTGCACTGCCCCATCGACGAGCAGGTGCAGGGGAAGGACCCCCTGGAGACCCTGCGCGCGGTCCGGGCCGCCGTCGCGATCCCCGTGTCGGTGGCCGGCGGGCTCACCGCCCGCACCGCCCCCCGGGCCGTCGCCGCCGGCGCCGATGTCGTGATCGTGGGCGGCGCGATCACCAAGGCCCCCGACGCGCGGGAAGCCACGCGCGAGATCCTGGCCGCCATGGCCAGCGGAGAGGCGGGGGAGGGCCGCACGGCCGAGCGCATCTCCTCCGCCGAGGCGCTGCGCAGCGCGTTCGAGCAGGTCTCGACCCCCAACCTCTCCGACGCGATGCACCGCGCGCCGTGCTGGCACGGGCTCCTGGCCACCCAGCCCGAGCGCCGGGTGGCCGGCCCCGCGGTCACGGTGCGCACCCTGCCCGGGGACTGGGCCAAGCCCGTCGAGGCGATCGACGCCTGCCAGCCCGGCGACGTGCTCGTCATCGACGCCGGCGGCGTCCCCCCGGCCGTGTGGGGGGAACTCGCGACGCACTCCGCCCTCAACCGCAAGTTGGCCGGCGTCGTGGTCCACGGGGCGATCCGCGACACGGCCGACGTCCGCCGCCTCGGCCTCCCCGTGTTCGCCCGCACGGTGGCGGCCCACGCCGGGGAGCCCAAGGGCCTGGGCGAGGTCCGGGTCGCCCTGCGGGTGGACGGGGTCGAGTGCCGTCCGGGCGACTGGATCGTGGGCGACGTCGACGGGGTGATGGTGGTACCGGCCGCGCGGGCCGTGGAGATGGCCAACCGCGCGACGTACTGCCTGGAGGTGGAGAACCGCGTGCGGGCGGAGATCCGCGAGGGGGGCGAGACGCTGGCCCGGGTCGTGGACCTGTACAAGTGGGAGAAGCGCCTCGGCCACTAGCCGGGGCGCCGGGCGGGGCAAGGTAGCGTAGGACGCCGATGCCCGCGGCGCCCGCCTCCATCCTCCTCAACGGCACCCCGCGGCCGCTCCCCGGGGGGGGCCCGGCGAC
>JAPKHB010000252.1 GCA_026647295.1 Planctomycetota bacterium
CGCTCCCGCAATCTGGTTGTGCGATGTGCCGTAACTGATTCCGTCGCCCCAACCGGCCGATACGCCCAGCGTTGCCGAATCGGTCGGAGCCCATTCCGCCCGCGGCCCCCGCGCGCGCCACGCGGAGCGACGCGGCGCTAGCGGGGGGGCCGGTCGGCACTCGCGCCCCGCGTCGGCGCCCCTGGGCCCGGGTGGTAGCCTCCGCGCGTCCCGAACCGAGGGAGGCCCATGGCTCGCAGGACGGCGCTTCACCCGCAGCACGCGGCGGCCCGGGCCCGCTTCGTCGACTTCCACGGCTGGGAGATGCCGGTCCAGTACCGGGGCATCCTGGAGGAAACGCGCACGGTGCGCGAGCGCGGGGGCCTCTTCGACCTGTGCCACATGGGCCGCCTGGTCGTCGAGGGGCCGGACCGCGAGGCCCTCGTAGACCACGTCTTCAGCGCCGCCTTCCGCAACCTCAAGCACGGGCGCGCCAAGTACGGCTTCCTCCTCGACGAACGGGGCTACCCCATCGACGACGTGCTCGTCTATCGCGACACCGAGCGGGTGCACGTGGTGATCAACGCCACCGGGCGGGGCAAGGACCTCGAGTGGGTCCAGCGCCGGGCGCGCGCGCTCGGCGCCGACGCGAGCGTGCGCGAAGTCTCCGACGAGCAGGCGATGATCGCCCTGCAAGGGCGCATCTCCGAGCACGTGCTCCAGCCCCTGTGCGGCGCGGACTTGAGCCAGGTGCGCTACTACGGCTTCACCACCGCCCCCGTGTGCGGCCTCGAGACGCTCCTCGCGCGCACGGGCTACACGGGGGAGGACGGCTTCGAACTCTTCTTCCCCGTGGCCCACGCCGGCCGCGTCTGGGAGGCGCTCGAGGACTCCGGGCGCAGCCTCGGGCTCGAGCCGATCGGCCTGGGCGCCCGCGACCTCCTGCGCCTCGAGGCCGGGATGCCGCTCTACGGCCAGGAGGTCTCGCCGGAGATCGACCCGCTCGAGGCCGGCCTGGACTTCGGCGTGGACCTCTCCAAGCAGGGCACCGTGGGCATCGCCGCGCTCGCCGCGCGGGCCCGCGGGGGCCCCGCGCGCCGGGCGCTCTCGCTCTCGGCCGCGGGCGGCCGGGTCCCGCGCCCGGGCTACCCCGTCTTCCTCGGGGAGCGCCGGGTCGGTGTCGTCACCAGCGGCGGCATGAGCCCCACGATCGGCCGCGCCATCGCGCGCGTGCTGGTCGAGCGCGAGGCGGCGCAGGCGCCCCGCCTGGACGTCGAGATGCGCGGGCAGCGCTTCCCGATGGACGTCGTGCCTTCCCCCTTCTACCAGCGCCCGCGCGCCTAGGCGCGGGGCGCCCCCGCAAGGAGCCAGCGATGCCGGATCGACCCGACGACCGCAAGTACACCAAGACCCACGAGTGGGTCCTCATCGACGGCGGGACGGCCACGGTGGGGCTCACCGACTTCGCCGTCGAGCACCTGGGCGACCTCGTCTTCGTCCAACTGCCCGAGGTCGGCCGCGAGGTGAGCCCGGGCGAGAGCGTGTGCGAGGTCGAGAGCGTGAAGGCCGTCGGCGACGTGTATTCGCCGGTGGCCGGGGAGGTGGTCGAGGTGAACGAGGCCCTCTCCTCCGACCAGAGCCCCCTGGCCCAGGACCCCTTCGGGGCGGGCTGGCTGTTCAAGGTGCGCTTGGGCGGGGACGGGGCCACCTCCACCCTCCTGGACGCCGCCGGATACGCCGCGGCGCTGGCGACCGAGGGCCAGGGGTAGTCCGGCTGGCCGCGTCGGCCGCGCCGCGCCCCTGGGCGCCACCGGTCGTGCGGTACCCTGCGGCGCCCCGCACAGGGAGTCCCCATGCTGCCCGTCCTGATCGAGATCTCCGACAGCATCAAGATCTACAGTTTCGGCACGCTGATCGTCCTGGCGTTCCTCGGGGCCACGACCTACGCGCGGCGGCGCGCCCGCGCGCTGCTGGACGTGGATCCCGAGCGGACCTTCAACATCTGCTTCGTGCTGCTCTTCGTGGGCCTGGCCGGGGCCCGGCTCCTGTACTGCGTGGTCCACACGGACAAGATGACGGAGACGCCGCTCGCGCTGGTGCGGATCTGGGAGGGCGGCCTCGTGTTCTACGGCGGCCTGCTCGCGGGGCTGCTGTGGCTGGCCTGGTACCTGCCCCGGCGCCCCGAGCTCAAGGGATGGGCGTTGATGGACGTGCTCGCCCTTTCCGCCTGCCTCGCGCTGGCGATCGGGCGCTGGGCGTCGTTCCTCTCCGGCATGGACTACGGCGCGCGGGCCGACGGCCTGCCGTTCGCCGTGCGCTTCCCGGCGGTGGACGGCACGCAGATCCCCCCCCACCTGGTCGGGGAGCCGCTCCACCCCGTGCAGGTCTACGAGAGCCTCTTCGCCCTGCTGCTCTTCGCGCTGCTGCGCGGGCTCCAGGGCCGCTGGTGGAGCCAGGGACGGCCGCAGCCCGGCCGCGTCTTCGGCCTCTTCCTGGCGTTGTACGCGCTCGGACGCTTCGGGCTGGAGTACCTGCGCGGCGACGACGCCGAGCGCGGCATGGTGATCGCCGGGCACCTGTCCACCAGCCAACTCCTCTCGGTGCCCCTGCTCTTCGTCGGCGTCGCGATCTGCTTCGCCCGCCGCCGCGGCCCGGGCGAGTGACCCGAGCCTCGCGCCGCCCCCGCGGCGGAAGCCGCGCGCGTCAGATCGCCTGGCGCGCCCAGAGGTGGTAGCCCAGCAACGCCGTGTAGCCCAGCAGGGCCGCGCCCAGGCACAGCCGGCCGAGCGGCCAGTTCTTGTGCAGGCACAGGAAGCCGGCGCCGAGCACCGTGACGACCATCTTGATCACCAGGAAGGCGCGGTCGCCGAGCGTGAGCGCGTAGGCCATCACGGGGTTGGCCTCGGTGGCCCCGCGCCGGAGCAGGTCCAGGGTGAACCAGGCGTCCAGCAGGGAGAGCAGCACCAGCGCCGCGAAGCCGGCCACCATCAGCGGACCCGGCCGGTCCACGTAGGTGTGGCGGTCCTCCTGGCCGCGCCGCCCGCCCCGCCGGCGCCCGCGCAGCAGGAAGCGACTCACCATGGGCGTCGGCCGCCGGCGCCGGTCCGCGCCCTCGCGTCGCTCCGTAGGATCGACCGCCGCAGGTCCGGGGCCGGGCTGCTCCATGCCGGGGAGGATAGCGGTCTCCTCCCGCCGGGCAACGGCCGGGGGCGGCGTCAGCGGGCCGACCGGTGGCGCACCTGCTCGAGCACCGTATCGACCCAGCCCGCCGCCTCCGCGGGCAGGCGCATCTTGAGGGCCGCAAGGGCCGAGGCCGCCTGCAGGGGGAAGGCCGAGTAGCCCCGCACGAGCAGGTGTTCGAGTTCCTCCCGTGGCGTCTGGTCGTCCAGGCCGTCGATGAGGGCCTCGGCCAGGGCCGGGGGGTAGATGCGCCCGTCGTCGGGCAAGGCGGCCAGGAAGGCGCGCCGCCGGCGCGGGTCGGAGAGCGCGGCGAGGAAGGCGGCCTCCCCCTCCGGGCCCAGGTCCAGCAGCGCGGTGGCGAGCCCCGCCGCCTCCTGCTCGCCCGCCGCCGCGATCCAGCGCTCGACCTCGGCGACGAAGCGGGCGCGGCGCTCGGGCGCCAGCGGATGCACCCGCGCGTGCAGGTAGAGGAGCACCCGCCGAAGCGTCGGCACGAGCCCCGGGGGGGCCTGGGCCAGGCGCGCCGCGAGCGCGTCCAGGTGCTCCTCGGCCGGCTCGCGTCGGATCAGGTGCAACGCCAGGCCGAGGTCCTCGGGCCCCGACGCCGCCAGCAGGGCGCCCAGCGCCGCGGTGCGCTCGGCGGCGCACGGCGCGAGCGCGTCGTAGCAGGCCTCGAGCGTCTCGCGCCAGGCGTCCCAAGGGCGCGCCGTGCGCAGCAGCGCCAGCAGCACGTCGCGGGCGCGGGGCGAGGCGTCGCAGGCGGGCAGCGCCTGCACGAGCCGCGTGACGCGCTCGGGCGCCGGCGCCTCCCCGTGCGCGAGCGCGGCGGCGATCGCCTCGACCTGGGCCAGCACCCCGCCCCCCGGCGCCTCGCCAACCCCCATGCAGTGCAGGGCGGTGAAGTAGACCAGTTCGTCGACCTCGGCCAGCCCGCGGTCCGCGACGACCGCGGCCGCGTAGCCCGGGTACCCGGCCAGGGCCAGCAGGCAGCGCGCGCGCGCGGCGGGCTCGCTCCCGGTCAGGTACGTCGCGAACACGGGCTGCGCGTAACACGCGAAGGTGTCGGCGGTCATCCATCCCGTGCCGTAGGCCTGCCACACGTCCAGCGGTCCGAGCGCCCACTCCAGGGGCGGCGCCTCGTTCGGCCCGGCCCCGCCCGGCGCGGGCTCACGGCGGCGGGCGAGCGCCGGGTCCAGGGCCAGGCGCAGCCCCGCCCAGGGAAAGTCCTTGATGCGCGGGAGTTCCGTGTCCAGGCGCGGCCCGGAGCCCTCGGCGAGCACCGCCCACCAGGCCAGCAACGTCGCCCGCTCGGGGTCGCGCGCCCCCGGCGCGAGCCCGGCGACCAGGCGATCGGGCAACGCCTCCCACAGCCGCGGGCCGCCGGCCGTGAGCACCGTGAGCATCGCGTCGCGCGCCGCGCGCGGGCCGAGTTCGTTGAGCCCGAGGAAGGCGAGGCGCCCGATCTCCCGGTCGGCCCCGTCCCGCTCGAGGAAGGCGCGGAAGAGATCGGCGAGGGACTCCTCGCGCACGGTGGACAGCGCCCGCGCGGCCGCGCGCCGTACCGCCACCACGGGACTCTCCAGCGCCGGGGCCACCCACGCCCGCAAGAGGTCCGGCGGCACCGCCTCCAGGGCCTTGAGCACGTCCAGCACGTTGTGCCAGGGGTCGATGTTCTTTAGGTGCGTGTCGATGAGCCGCGCGCGCAGCCGTTCGTCGGCCAGCAGTTCCAGCGTCTGGTCGCGCAGCAGGATCAGTTCGCCGCGGCTGATCTCGAGCGTGCGCCGGTACACCTCGGGGACGCGCAGCGTGCCGGTGCGCGTCGGCCCGGTGAGCAGGCGGGCGAGGTGGAAGCGGGCGCGCTCGAGCGGCTCCACGGCGGGCACGCGCGGCCGCGGCCGGGGCACCGGACGCGACGGCGCGGCCGCCGGCCCCTTTGCCCCGTCCCCGGCCGCCGGTCCCGACGCGTCGCCGCAGCCGACCGCGAGCAGGAGGAGGGCACCAAGGAGCAGCGCAGGAGCCTTCGGGCGCACGGGCATGGGCTCCATTCTGCCGTCCGGCGCGGCCCCCGGGTGCCGCTTCAGCGACAGGGGGGCCAGGCGGGGGGCACCAGCCCGACGGCCTCTCCGAGGCCGCCCGTCGCCCGCCACAGGCGCGCCATGCCCTTGTGCAGGTCGGCGCGGGCCCGCGCAAGGCGCGTGAGCGCCTGGGTGTGGTCGTCCTCCTTCAGGAGGACCTGGAAGGGAGTGGACTTGCCCTGCTCGCGCTTGAGTTGCTCGCCCTCCAGGTTGGCCAGCGCCGACTCGACCTCACTCTCGCCCGCGCGCACCTGGGCGCTGGCGGTGAGCACGTCCCGCAGCGCCGCCCGAACCTCCAGGACGATCTGGTTCTCCAACTCCTGGTGCAGGAGTTCGGCCTGGCGACGCGCCCAGCCGGCCGCCCGCCAGCGGGCCTTGGCCGCCCGCTGGCCGAGGAAGATCGAGAACTCGAGGCCGATCGCCCCCGACAGGGCCTCGCCGGCGAGCAGGTCCTCGTGGGCGTCCCCGCCGCGCCCCAGCGCGTCGCTGCCCACGCTGGCCGTGAGGTCCAGGCGCGGCCGCAGTTCGTCCTGGGCGGCCCAGACGTCCAGCCCCCGCTCCACGAGGCCCGCGCGGCTTTGGGCCAGTTCGGGCTGCCTCTAGAAGAGCAGGCCGTGACGCCGCCGGCTAGTGTTAGCCAGCCCAAGAAAGAGGAAGCGAAAACCGCGGCCACTGCCGCCGGCCGCCGCGTTGCCGCTCCGGCCGCCGTCGAAGGGCAGCAGGGCGAGCAGCCAACGGCAACCGCGCCGCTGGCCAAGCCGGCGCAAAGTGAGCTTGCCTCGGACGCGGCAAT
>JAPKHB010000253.1 GCA_026647295.1 Planctomycetota bacterium
GCACAGCGCAATGATTTCCTCGGTGCTGGCAAAGCTGCCCGGCGTGTATTCCAATCCCGAAGAAATGCCGCAGGCGCCCTGCTGCAATGCTGTGCGCAGCAGCGCCTGCATCTGCGCGATTTCCTCCGCGGTCGCGGGGCGATCTTCCAGGCCGACCGCGAGCTGGCGCAGCGTGCCCTGCCCCACCATGCTGGCGGCGTTGGTGATCATGCCGCCGGCTTCGAGGCGCCGAAAATAGCCGGTGAAATCCCGCCATTCGACCGCGAGACCACCCCCTTGGAATCCCCCGCCACCGGTTGGACCGCCGCGCGCGTCAAGTGGGTCGTGGGCGTCCTCGTCGTCCTGCTCGTGGGCGGGCTCGCGCTCGCCATCATCCTGGACGCCCGGACCGGCGAGACCGCCCGGCGCTTCGACATGCTCGACCGCATAAAGCAGGAACTCACCCCGCACGAGGACCCGCTGCTCGCCAACCCCGGGGGCGTCTACAACCCGGCCCGCGAGGAGTACATCGCCACGCTGGAGAACTTCCTCGAGCGCGAGGCCCGGGCGGTCGGGGGCGTCCTCGAGGCCCAGACCCGCTTCTACATCGCGCGCGCCGCGGTGGACCACGTGCTCGCCAACCCGGAGATGTTCGACCGCACGGAGCGCGCGCGCTGGTACCAGAAGGCCCGCGAACACCTCGTCGCCATCCGCGACAACCACCCGGAGTTCCCGCTCAACTGGCCTTCGCTCGCCTCGGCCGGCGCCCCCACCCTCACCCGGCAGTTCATCGACTGGGTCGAGAAGAACGTGGCCTGGGAGCAGAAGCACCTGCCGCAGGCCCGTCCACCGCAGGGCCCGCACGTGCTCGTGCTGCGCACCGACGCCGGCGACCTGCGCCTGCGCCTGTACGAAGAGGAGGCGCCGGAGCGGTGCGCCGAACTCCTGCGGCTCGCCGTGCGCGGCGCGCTGGACGGCCGGGCCCTGGTGGAGAAGCGCGAGGCGGGCCCTGTCAGCGACGCCCAGGAGCACAGCCTGCGCCTGGGGGCAGCGGCCACGCGCGAGCTCAAGCCCTACGAGCGCGCGCGCCTCTCCGAGATCGCCGCGCTGACGCAGAGCGGCGGCCACGTGCCCGAGGAGTCGCGCAACGTGATCCTTCACGATCGTGGCGTGGTGAGCCTCTGGCACGACCGCGCCACGGAGTACGACGAGGGCGAGCAGTTGCTCTTCGTCGTGCGCCGCTCGCCGCTGCTCGACTACGATTTCACGCCCATCGGGAAGCTCGAAGGATCGGAGTCGCTCGCGACGCTGGACCGGATCTTCGCCCGGCCTACCTGGCGCGACGACCCCGAGACGGTGAGCGCCGCGGAATGGCGCGGGATCCTGGACTACCTGCAGGTGCCCGTGCACGTCGTCAAGGCGCTGGTCTACGACGCCCAGGGCGTGCTCGTCGAACCGGCGCAAGGCGAGGCGGCGCCGGGCCGTGCCGCCCCCACCGCCGAGGAACAGAAGATCACGGGCCTCAAGGCCGACGCCTACCGCAAGGACCCGCCGCCGCGCCACGCCGCGCCGCCCGAGGAAGGGGCCGGCGATCCGGGCCGCGAGCCCGACGAGGACAAGGACGGGGGCGCCGCGGAAGGCGCCGACGGCCAGGAGTAGCGCCGCCCGGCGGGAGGACGCCCCCTAAGCACCCTCCGGAGGGTTGGAACGCCGGCAAGGAAGTTAGGTCATTGTATTGGTCTAGGCCCCGAAACGATCCAGGAGGCGGTCGAGGTCGTCCGCGTCGAGGTAACGCAAGGTGATGGTCCCACCCTTGCCCTGGGGCCTGACGGTGGCGGTGGCCGAGAGGGCGCGCCGGATCCGCTCCTCCAGGTCTGTGACGTAGGGATCCTTCGGCGCCACCCGCCGGGCCACTGCAGTCGGGCCTTCGGCCGCCCGTCGCTCCGTCTCGCGCACGGACCAGCCATCCCGGGCGGCCTGCTGGGCCAGCGCCAACCGGCGTTCGTTTCCCTTGGCCTGCAACACGGCCCGGGCGTGGGCGCCGCTCAAGGCCCCGCTCTCGACGAGATCCTGCACCTCGACCGGGAGTTCGAGCAGGCGCAGCAGGTTGGCAATCGTCGCCCGCGCCTTGCCGACGCGTTGGGCCACCTCCTCCTGCGTCAGGGCGCCCGCCCCCATCATCGACTTGAGCGCCCTGGCCTTCTCCAGCGGGTTCAGGTCCACACGCTGGAGGTTCTCGACCAGCGCCAGGGTCTGCATCTCGCGATCGTCGGCCTGGCGCAGGACGGCCGGGATCATGGCCCGGCCAAGCGCCTGCATCGCCCGCAAGCGCCGTTCGCCGGCAATCAACTCGTAGCCGCTCACGGCCGGGCGCACGACGATCGGCTGCAGCACGCCATGCTGGGCGATCGAGTCCTTCAACTCGGCCAGGTCCTCCTCGGCGAAGCCCCGGCGCGGCTGGAACGGGTTGGGACGGATCTCCGAAACCGGCAGGTCCATCCTCGGCGGGGAGGCGGCTCCACCGGGCGCGGCCGGGATCGGAACTGGACCCGCAGGCTCCGCCCCTGGCGGGCGGGTCCCAACGCGGGCTGAATCCGGCGGCGGGTTGCGGAGCGGAACCGGAGGCGCCTCCGGGGCGCTTGCCCCCAGCAATCCGGTCAAGCCTCTTCCCAGGCGACGAGCTTTCATGTGGGTCTCCAAGGCAGTGCCACGAGCCAGTGTAGGCCCCCCACCGACGCAGCCTCCGCGGCACCGGGTGAGGCGCATGGCCGCCGCTCCAGGGGCGGGCCCGCTCGCCGGTGCCTGGGTGGGCCCCACAAAAGGTGGTCGGCTGGGAAGGTCCCGGCCTTTGGCGGGCACCCGCTGGTGTTCCACGGGGAACGTCTCCCACGCCAGCATCTGACCTCGCCGCTCGCACCGTTGCCAGCCCACCCTGGCCGCAGGTAGGCCCCCGGCCTGGGCATGTCGCGGATCGGGGCGGCGCCACTGCCGGGCCCGGCCCGCAGGAGCGGAGATCAGGCCCCAACCCCGAGGAATCCCTGGCGCACCCTGGGGCGCTCTCGTCCAGCGTTGCCCTGGTGCCGCGGCCGAGGGCGCGCGATCGAGCCGCAACGGCGCCCGGTTCCCGAAGCGTTCCACGTGGAACGTTCCGTTGCGGGGCCCCCATCTGGAGCGCACGGGGAACCGACCAGGGTGACCAGACCCGCGATGTTCCCCGTGGAACAGTCTCACCTTGCTTGGGCGCCGGAGCCCCCCCAGTCTGGCATCGGGCAAGGCGTCAGCCAGAGACCGCGGCGCAGCGCGCCCACGATGGACGCGCACCCGGAGACCCGCCCCGCCTGGCCTGCGCCTCTCCGGCCCAGCCGCGGTAGAACCGCCATCATGTGGGCCTACGCGGTAGCCACCCAGAAAGACGCCTTGCGCCGGCCGGCGTTCTGGCTGCTGCTGTTGACCGGACTGGGACTCTCGGCGGCCGGGGCGCGCCTGGCGATCCTGGAGATCGGCCTTGATGCCGCGCGGGTTGTCGAGATGGCGCGGGGCACCGCACACCTGGTCGGCGTCCTCTGCGGCCTCTGGCTGCTGGGCGTGGCTCTGGAGGAGGACCGCAACGGCGGTTTCAGCGTCGCCGCGGACAGCACCGCGCCGGGCCACACGGGTCGGCTGCTGGGGCGTTGGGCTGGGGCCGTCGGAGTGGGCAGCCTGGTCGCAACCCTCGCCGGGCTGCTCGGGCTACTGCTCTCCGGGCCACGGGTCGAACTTGGTGGTTGGGAATGGATGTATTTGCTAATTACAAGTATCTTCTCCGTCAGCCTGGCGCTTGCCTGGCTGGTGCTGCTGGCGGGCTTCGGTGCGGGCGGCGGAGCGGCGGTGCTCGCGCTGCTGCTCTGGCTCCTTGGCCATCTGCCGTGGGACTCTGGCGCCTGGCTGGGCGGCCACGCGGGGCGCCTGCTGATGGCGTGGCTCGCCGGCCCGCGAACGCACCTCGACCTGTGCAGCGGCGGCTATACTTCCGCGGCGGTGCTGGGCTTGCTGCTGATCGCCCTCGCACGCGCGCGGCCGACCGGAGCGTAGGGGGCGCCCCCCCGAGGACGCAACCCAGGGATTCACAGTGCGGTACGGCGTCTTCGGCGACATCCACAGCAGCATCGACGCCCTGGACGCCGTTCTGTTCGAGTTGCGCCGCCGCCGGGTCGAGGGCTGGATCTGCACGGGCGACGTCGTCGGCTACGGGCCCGACCCGGGGGAGTGCATCGCCCGGGTCCGGGAGCTCGGGCCCGTGATCGTGGCCGGGAACCACGATTGGGCCGTGGCCGGCCGCCTTGGGCTGGAGTACTTCAACACCCAGGCCCAGGCGGCCATCCTCTGGACCCGCAGGGTTCTGGGTGCCGCCGAGATCGAGTGGCTCGGGAGCCTCCCGCTGACGCAGCAGGTGGGGGAGGGGATCACGGTCGCCCACGGCACCGTTCACGAGCCGCAGCATTTCGACTACTTGCAGACGGCCTACGACGCGTACCTGTCCTTCGAGGCGCTCGACACGCCCACCGGCTTCGTGGGGCACAGCCACGTGCCCGTCACCTTCCTGGACGGCACCCCGATCACCTACAGCATCGAACCGCGGATCGAGTTGGGGGAGCGGCGCGCCATCGTGAACCCCGGCAGCGTGGGCCAGCCGCGCGACGAGGACCCGCGCGCGTCGTGCGCCGTGTACGACAGTGCCCGCCGCACGCTGGAGATCCACCGCGTGACGTACGACATCCAGGGCACCATCGGACGCATCCTGCGCGCGGGCCTTCCCCCGCTCCTCGGGGAACGGCTGCGCCTGGGCCGCTGACGCAGGACGCGGCGCGGGCCGCCGGCGGCGCCGACGGCGCCCCGGGGCGGGAGCCCAGCCCCCGCGGCCTGGCCCCAGCCCCCTCGCCGCGGTGGAGGATGGAGGGCCCCGCCCCGCGGAGTCGCCCATGCGCGTCCGAATCGCTGCCGGTCTGATGCTCCCCGTTCTCTTCCTGCTGGGCGCCGCCCCGGGTGCGGCCGAGGAGCCGCCGGCCGGGGAGCCGCCGCGGGCGCCGACGCCGGTGCCGCCGCGGCCGGACCCCATGGAGGTGTTCGCGCGCTGGGCCGTGCGGGAGGTGGCCCGCGAACTGGGTGGGGCGCGGCCCCTGCCGACGCTCGACGCCTGGTTCGACGGCGGCCCCGGGGTCCCGCTCGCCGGGCTGCGCGACGCCCTCGTGGCCGCGGGGTGGGACGCCCCGAGCCTTAGGAGATGGCTCCTTCAGCGCGTGGTCGAGGCTGCGCTCGGGCTCTACGACGCGCTCGAGGAGCGCGCGGACGGCCGCGCGGCCCGCCCGCGCGGCGCCAAGGCGCGGGGGCGGTGGGGGGGGCGCGAGGGCCTGCGCCGTCGACTCCGCGCGCGGATCGTGCCCGAGGCGGCCCCAGGCGAGTCCCCGCGCCCACCGGTGCGCGCCCGGGTCTTGCGCATCCGGCCCGCCGCGCAGCACCCCGACGCACCGCCCGCCCCGAAGTAGGGCCGCGCGCTCCGCGCGGCGGCGCCCGCCCGGCCACGGCGCCGTTGCCTACGAAGTCCGGGCGAGGCGCAGGTGCAGTTCGCGCGCGAGTGGGCCCTGCACGCGCCAGGCCCGGATCACCGGGATCCCCCCCTGGCCCCGGCCCACGAGCAGCATCAGTTCGGGCGCCGCCCCGAGCGCCGAGGCGCGTTCGAGGCCGCGTCCGTCCTCGTCGCTGGGCACCGGCGGCCCCTTGAGATGCCCGTGCCAGAGCGCGACCACCTCGAGGCCGCGGTCCCGGGCGAGGCGCCGCGCGGCCAGTTGGTCCTCCGGGGTCAGCAGGAAGGCGCCCGTCGGCCGCGGGTGCGCGTTGGTCAGCGCGCACACCTCGCGCAGTTCGGTGCCCGCGGCGTCACGCCGGCCCAGGATCACTCCGCACGGCTCGGCCCCGTCGCTGGCCCGCCACCGGGCCAGCAGTTGGCC
>JAPKHB010000254.1 GCA_026647295.1 Planctomycetota bacterium
GAGCGAAACACTGAGATGCCCTGCGTCGAGGCCAGAGCCTGATCGAAGGTGGTCACCCTCCGCCCGGCCGGTGGGGCGCGGGGCCGCGGCCCCGGGCGCGCGCCTGCGTGCGCGCGGCGCCCCCCGCGGGGGCCCGCGTCAGCGGGCCTTGGCCGACTTCTCGAGCTCGGCGGCGAGCGTGGCGGCTTCCTTGCCGGCCTGGGTCTCGGCGTACTTCTTCGCCAGCAGGGGCTTGAGGCACTCCAGGCGATCTTCGGCGTTTCGCGCCTGGGCCATCTCCTTCTTGATCTTGGTCAGCGTCTCGCCGGCCTTGATCTCCAGCGCGTGGGCCTTGTCCTTCTTCAGGGCCTTGACGGCCTCGTCGGCCTGCTTGGCGAGGTCGTGCCCCTTGTACAGGGACTGCACCTCCTCGTAGGCCTGCGCGGCAGGGTAGGGCCGCCCCTCGCGCAGGAGGGTGGCGGCCTTCTCCATCCCGCGGGTCCCGCGGGCGGCGATCCACTCCCGCAGCGCCTCGGCCTGCGCCTTCTCCTCGCCCTCGAACTTGGCCAGTGCGCCCTCGACGGTCTTGAGCGCGGCGCCGAACTTGAGGTCCTCCAGGGCCTTGCGCACGCCGGAGAGCTTCTCGGGCACCGGGGGGAGCTTCTGGGCGAGCAGGAAGCCCCACGAGGAGACGCGGTGCTCCTTGGCGACGGCCTTGAGGTGCGCCTCGAGGTCGGAGTCCGACAGTTCGTTGGGGTGGCCCTGCCAGAGCACCTTGCCGTCGGCGCCGATCAGGTACGCGGAGGGCACGCCTCCGGTGGAGTACTGGCTCACCTGGCCGCCGGCCTGGCACAGGATCGGGTAGACCGGAGCGAGCTGGTCCACGAACGGCTGGACCACGTCCTTGGACTCGCCGGTCGCCGACAGGATCGTGAGCCCCTTGGCGTCGTAGGCCTCGTGCAACTTGTTGAGGTGTCCAACCTGGACACGGCAGGGGCCTCAAGTGGTGGAGAACAACTCGAGCAGGACCAGGCGGCCCTTGAGCTCGGACAGCTTGAGCGGCTCGGTGTTGAAGAAGTCGGCGGCTTCGACCTCGACGGCGTCGGCCCCCACGGCCAACTCGGCGCGGGCCGGGACGCAGAAGAGGGCCAGGGCGCAGCCGGCCAGGAGGACCCGGGGGGCGATACGACGCATGACAGGCTCCAGGGGGTGTCCGCCTCGAAGTATCGGCAGGCCGCCGGCGGGAGGCAAGGTCCCCCGGGCTTGCGGGGGGGCCTTGGTCCCACGGGGGGTCTTTCTCCCGGGCCGGTTGACGGACCCTCCCGGGGGGGGAGGATCGGGCCTGCGAAGGGTGTTTGGCGCTTCACCGATCGGAGGTCGGTCATGCGCAATGCGAATCTTCAGGGGGTCAGCAGGCTCCTCGCCCTGGCGCTGGGGGGGGCCATCGGGTTCCTGGGAGGCGGGGCGCTGGAGCGCCCGTCCTGGGCCGGGGAGGAGCCGGCGCCGGCCGAGGAGGCCCAGCCCGGCCCGGCCGAGCGCCTGGAGGCGCTGGAGGCCGAGGTGGCGGGCCACGCGCGGGAGAAGGACGAGGCCGCCCTCACCGAAGACATCGAGGGGGTGATGGAACTGTGGGACGACCTCCAGGCCGCCGACGACCTGGCCCGCCGGGGTCTCGCGCTGCTGGGGACCATCCTGCGCGCCGGGCGCGACCCCGCCACCGAGGTGGCGGCGCTGCGCGCGTTGGGAGCCACGCAGGACCCGCGGGCCGCCCCGCACATCAAGCCCCTGCTGCGCCAGGCCGACCGCAAGCGCACCGACCCGGTGCTGGAGGCGGCCATCGACGCCGCCGGCCAGGCCGTGGACGACGCGCTGGTCGAGCCCCTGCTCGGGCTCGTGGAGGACTCGCGCCATGCCGGGGTGGGGGCGCGGGCGCTCCAGTCGCTCGGGGCCTACCACTCCTGTAGGAAGAAACGGGCCAAGATCCTCGAGCGGGTCGTCAAGGTGGTCGAGCGCCTCAAGCCCGGGGGGCCCCCGCGGGCCCGCGGCGGCGGCGACTCCATGGATCCCACGGGGACCTCGGGCGGAGACGGGATGCCGCCCGGGCAGGAGGGCGGTCCGCAGGATCGCTGGGTCGCGCTCGTCAAGGTCCTGCCCGAGGCCATGTCGCGGCTCACCGGACGCAAACTCGCAGCGGCCGAGGACTGGTTCCTGCTCGTCAAGGAGCGCAAGGGCCGCCTGGAGGCGATCTTCGTCGACGAGGAGCGCTGACCCCCCGCACCGGGCCGCATTCCTGCGCCGCCTCCGGCGTCAGCCGAGCGGGATGCGCGGGGCGTTTGCGGCGAGCCAGGTCCGAAAGTTCCGGATCGAAGGGCACAGCGCGCGCGCGACCCCGAGGTCGCGCGCGGCGCAGAACTCCGCCTCGAAGTCGTGTTTGTACTGGAACATGTTCCCCAGGTCGTCCGCGCCGGGGAACCCCAGCGCGCGGTAGGCGTCGAAGGCGACGGGCTCGTAGCGGACAGGGCGCCCCAGGGCCTCGGCGAGCGCTGCCGCCATCTCCGCCCCGGTCGGGTGTTCGCCGGCCACGCCCAGGGTCTTGCCGATCCAGCGGCCCGGCTCCTTGAACACCGCGTAGGCGCAGCGGCCGATGTCCTCGACCGCGATCCCCGGCAACCGGGCGCGGCCCATGGGGAGCGAGAAGACCAGGCCCCCGGCGCCGTCCGCCTTGGGGCCCATGCCGAAGTGGATCAGGTTCTCCCAGTAGAACGAGGTGCGCAGGCACGTGGTCGGGGCTCCTTCGCGGCGAAAGGTGTCGTCGGCGGCGCCCTTGGCGTCGAAGTGGGGGACCTTGTAGCGCCCCCCCAAGGTGGGCATGCGTGCGTCGGAGAGGGGGACCCGCTCGCGCGTGTCCTCGAGCGTCGACCAGATCACGTGGGCCAGCCCGGCCGATCGACTCGCCCGCGCCATCGTCGCCGCCTGGGCGGCCTCCTTCTCTGCGGAGAAGTGCTCCCAGAAGTTGGTGAGGCAGAAGGCCCCGTAGGCGCCTTGGAACGCGCGGGCGACGCTCGCGGGATCGTCCAGGTCGCAGGCCAGGACTTCGGCGCCGCGTTGGCGCAGGGCCTCGGCCGCCGGCGCCTTGGGGTTGCGGGTGAGGGCGCGCAGGTGGAAGGGCCGCGCCGGATCGGCCAGGATCGCGCGCGCGAGCGCACCGCCCTGGGCGCCGGTCGCACCCACCACGGCCAGGACTCCATTGGCGACCATCGCAGATCCTCCCTCGGGGAACCGGCGCCACGATAGCCCGTCGGGTGGGCGCGGGCGCGCGCCTGCCGCGCGCGGCTGGGTAGACTCGCCGCGTCCGTCGGAGGTCCCGGCCCGTGCGCCCCCCCACCCGCCGCGCCTTGCTGCTGGGCCTGGGGGCCGTGGTGCTGGCGGGCGGAGGCCTGCGGCTCTGGTGGTACCTGGAGCGCCGCTACCCCTATTACCACTTCCGCACGGTCCAGGCGGGGGTGCTGTACCGCACGGGCCAACTCTCCAGCGCGGACCTGGCCGAGGCCGTGGCCCGCTACGGGATCCGCACCGTGGTCAACCTGCGGGCGGCAGACGAGCGCGGCCCCTGGCACGCCGCCCAGGTCAAGACCGCCGCGCGCCTGGGCATCCGCCACCTCGACGTGCCGCTGCCCGCCGGCCATCCGCCCACGCAGGCCCAGGTCGGCGTTCTGTGTGCGCTGTTCGACGACCCCGGGGCCGTCCCCGTGCTGGTCCATTGCCACCGCGGGTCGATCCGTTCGGCCGCGGTCGAGGGGCTGTTTCGGCGCGAGTACCTGCGCGAGGGCCCGGAGGAGGCGCTCGACCGCGTCGAGTTGTTCAGCCACGACGTCGAGGACTACCCGCTGATCGAGGCCTTCATCCGCGGCTACCGGCCTCGCGAACCCGTCGCGCCCACCCGCCGCTGACGGGGGGGCCCGGCGCCGGCCGCCCCGCGGGGGCCGGAGGCGCGCCGGGCCGGGCGGGGTGGCCGCCGGCCCGGCGCAGGGGTCCCGGGGCCTACGGGAAGGCCACCTCGGCGTCCTGCGTGGAGGTGGGGTCGGTGCCCACCAGGGCGACCTGGACGACGAGGTTCGTGGTGTCGGCGAGCGTCGCGGAGACCGTGTAGGTCGCCGTGGGCAGGGCCAGGGCGACGACCTGCCCGAGCGCGTCGGTGGCCGCGTCCAGGACCACGTTGCCCAGCGGGTCGGTGACCACGACCGTCGCGCCCTCCACCGCGGTCCCGGCCTGCATGACCGTCACGCGCAGGTCGGCGAACAGCGCGGCGAGCACCACGTGCACGCCGCCCCCCACGAGCGAGGCCGGCACGTCGGGCACCTCCTGGGTCACGAAGCCGGCCTTGGCGACCGTGAGGTCGTAGAGGCCGGCCGCCAGGTCCGTCACCTGGAACGTGCCGCTGGCGTCCGTCTGGACCTCGGCGACCACCGTCCCCGTGCCGTCCTCGGCCACCGTGACCGTAGCGCCCTCCAGGGCGAGGTCGTCGGCCGGATCGGGCGTGCCCGAGTCGGTCACGACGTCCCCGGCGATCTCGCCCGAGGCCGCGAGCGTCACGGCCGCCGCGCTCACGTTGGCGACCACCACGACCACGTCCTGGACCTCGGCCGCGGTGTGGCCGGCCGCCGAGACCAGCAGGTCGTAGGTGCCGGGTGCCAGCCCCGAGATGAGGCTCTGGCCGTCCTCGGCGGTGGCCCCCGTCGCGATCGGGGCGCCGACGCCGATGTCGCCGTCGGCGTGGACCGCGACGGTCGCGCCCGCGAGCGGGAGGTCGTCGGCGGGGTCCCCGGGCGTAAGCATGTCGCTCGACACCGTCGTGCGGATCGACCCGGCCGTGCTCACGTTGGTGGCGCGCACCACCGGCGTGAACAGGACGCGCTTGACGCCCGGCGCGTGGGTGACGGGCCCGTTGAACACGAAGTTGCGCGAGAGGTCGAAGTCGAGCAGGAGGTCCGAGCTCAACTCGGTCACGACCTCGACGCCGCCTTCGATGTGGACCTTGAGCCCGGACTGGCTCGCGCTGGGGAAGTGCAGCCGGCCATTGGCCGAGTTGAACTCCGGGTCGCCGTCCGCGACGTGGGCCTCGGGCGTGAGCACGACCTCGCCCGCGCTCACGATGACGCGAACCTGGTCGTAGGTGCCGGGCTCGAGGTCGGCTTCGGCGAGCGGCAGGGTGGCGCCGTTCTGCAGCGGCACCAGGTCCACCTCCTGCGGCCCGGTGAACACCGTCACCCAGGGGCCGTCGTCGTCCTCGCCAGCGACCTGGACGCGGATCTCCTCGATCACGATCGATGCGGACGCCACGTAGTCGTAGGGGAAGGGTGCGTCGGTGATCAGGACGCGCAACTTGCCCGTCTGGGGCGCGGGCCCCGTGGGCCCGGTGCCTCCGCCGCAGGCCCCGAGGGCCAGGCAGAGGGCGATGGATAGGATCGGTCCGAAGCGGCGTTGCATGGGGGCCTCCCGGGTCTCTCGAAAGTCCCTAGCGCCCGCCGACCTGCATCCGAGGCCGACTCTACCCGGGGCGGGGGGGCTGGCAACCGCCGGCCCCAGCCGGGGTTCACACGGCCCCAACCGAAGGGCCCGGCGGCGCGGCGGGCCCGCGGACCTCGATGGGCGCCCGGGCCAACCGTCCGAGCAGGGCGCGCTCCCGACGCAGCGGCCACCAGTCGTAGAGCAGCATCTCCATGGGGCGCCACAGCGAGACCCAGCCGGCGATGGTGAGCCCCTCGGCCAGCAGCCGCGCGAGTGTGTTTCCCGCGGCGAGCAGCCACGCGCCCAGCATGCACGCGGTGAGGAACAGGAGGCCGATGCCCAGGCTGCGACGGGCGTCGCGCAGGAAGCGCCGGAGCCGGTGGCGCAGGGCGTCCTCCTCGCGCTCGAAGAAGGCCCGCAGGGCCGTCCCAAGGTCGCGGTCGTCGCGGGGGTCAGGCTCCCGC
>JAPKHB010000255.1 GCA_026647295.1 Planctomycetota bacterium
GCTGGAAAGAATTCACTGCGAAGATGGGTGATAAACTGCAACTGGTGGGCGACGATCTTTTTGTCACCAACACCAAACGCCTGCAATCCGGCATTGCGCAGGGCGTGGGCAACTCCATTCTGGTGAAAGTGAATCAAATCGGCACGCTCACCGAGACGCTCGCCGCCATCGACATGGCGCACCGTGCCGGCTACACCGCGGTGATTTCGCATCGCTCCGGCGAAACCGAAGACGCGACCATCGCCGACATTGCGGTGGCCACCAACGCCGGCCAGATCAAGACCGGCAGCGCCTCGCGCACCGATCGCATCTGCAAATACAACCAATTGCTCCGCATCGAAGAGATGCTGGGCGAGAGCGCACGGTTTCCCGGCCGCGCCGCGGGAGCGGGAAACCGGTCACGACGATGCGCTCGGGCGGCACGCCGTACGCGCAAAGGCGCGCGCGGGTGCGCTCGGCCGGGACGAGGTAGCCGATGCGGCCGCGGGCCGCGTCGCGCGGGGCCCAGACGCGGTGCACCTCGCTGTCGGTCACGACGAGCCACACGGGGCCCAGTCCGGCCGCGTCCGCCGCGATCGCGGGGGCGAAGTAGGTGGCCAGGAGCGGCCGCGGCTCGGCCGCGAGGTGCCGCACCAGCCCCGCCCCCAGCCCGCGCGCGATCGCCCGCTCCAGGTGGCGCACCCCGTAGGGCGCCGCCGCGGCGCCCGGGGCGCCGACGTCCGAGAGCGCGGTGAGCCGGCGCACGACCGGCCGCAGCGCGCCCCCCCAGAGCGGGTGCGTCGAATGGCGCGTGCACCACTCGTACAGCGCACGGGTGCGCCGCCACGTGCGCTCCTCGCCCGGCGCGGCCAGCGGCGGTCGGTCGCACCGGGTGATCGAGGTCCCCCACAAGGCGGCCAGCGCGGCGGCCGCGCGCAGGTGCCCGTAGCCCATGTCGGGCGCCACGATCAGGGGGGGGGTCGCCACCGGCCTACCGGACGCGGCGCGCACCGCGCCAGGTGCGCAGCGCGGAGCCCAGGTAGAGCAGCCCGAGCAGGGTGAGCAGGAGCACCGGCACCAGCAGCCAGAGGATCCCCGGGATGCGCTCGCGGTGTACCCAGGGCGCGGGTGCGGCGCTCGGGGCGACGAGCAGCCAGGCCAGCCCGGGGCTGGCGGCCCGCCCCCTCCCCGGGCGGCCCGCCCACAGCGCCCCGGCGCCGATCAGGAGGACCGCCCCGTGGAAGGCCAGGAACACCGGTAGGCCCCGCTCCAGGGCCTCGCGGGGGTCCCAGCCGAAGCGGAAGTGCCAGACGCAGCCTGCGTGCAGGACCGCCAGGGTCGCCAGGCCGGCCCACAGTTCGGCCGGGCGGGCCCGCAGGCGGCCCAACAGGCCGGGGGCGGGCCCACGGGCCGGCAGGACGACCCCGAGGGCGAGATTCAGCAGGCCGTACGCCAGGATGGCGAGCCCAAACGTTAGGATGTCCGAAAGCGCCATGGCTCCGCCCTTCGCCGTCCGCCGACCCTTGCCGCGACCCCGGCCGCCGGCCGCGGCAGGTCCGCCGGAGAGTCGACGCCGCGGGGCCGGTCGCCAAGGACTCCTCGTGGCGGTCCTGCTGCCGGCCCTCCTGGGGGCCTTCCTCGTGGCTCCGCGTGCCCCGGCCCGCGCCGAGGAACCCGCGGCGCCCAACGAGCGCGCCGAACGGCTCTTCGACGAAGGGTACCCGACCGAGCTGAAGAAGGCCGTCTACCGCGCGCTGGACCGCGGGCGCGACTGGCTCCTGTCGCGCCAGGGGCCGGGCGGCCGCTTCGTCGCCGGGGCTCGAGGCCCCGGCGGCCGCTACGCCCTGGGGACGAACGCGCTGGCGCTCCTTGCGCTCCTCCAGTCGGGCGTGCCGGGCGACGCCCCGGCGATCGAGCGGGGGTTCGACGCGCTGCGCGGGGAGGCCCTCACCGAGACCTATTCGGTCGCCGTCCTGCTGATGGCGCTGGACGCCCGCTACGAACCGGCCAGCGATCCCTTCGTGGTGGAGGAGGTCGACCGCTACGGGCGCCGCCGCGACGAGGAGCCGTGCGCGCGGGCGATCTCGCCGGCCGACCTGGCGTGGATGAAGCGCGGCGTGGCGTTCCTGGTCGCGAACCAGAACGCCGCCGGGACCTGGCGCTATCCGTCGGGCGGCCACGACCTGTCCAACACGCAATACGCCCTGCTCGGACTGCACGCGGCGTCGCGCTGCGGCGTGAACGTGCCGCCGTCCACCTGGCTCGCGGCGCTCAACGCGGTGCTCGACCACCAGGAGGCGGCCGGCGAGGCCGTGGAGTACCAGGCCAACGAGGTGCGCGGCCGGTATCGCTTCCAGTGGATGGAGCGGGCCCTCGCGCGCGGGTTCCGCTACACGCCCCAGTCTCCCCACGTGACGGGGTCCATGACGACGGCGGGGCTGGCCGCGCTCTACATCTGCCAGGCCCGGCTGTGGCGGACGCGCGCGTTCACCGGCGCGCTGCGCGCCCGGACCGAGCGCGGGATCCGCGACGCCAAGGCGTGGATGCAGGAGAACTTCAGCGTCCGCGAGAACCCGGGGCTCGGCCTGGCGTGGCACTACTACTACCTCTACGGGCTCGAGCGGGCGGGCGTGATCGGGCGCTTCCGCATGCTGGGTCCGTTCGACTGGTACCTGGAGGGCGCGCACGTGCTGCTGGAGGACCAGGCCGCCAACGGCTCCTGGCAGGGCGACCTGGTGGAGACGTGCTTTGCGATCCTCTTCCTCAAGCGCGCGGCGGTACGGGTGGCGCCGGCCCCCGTGGTCGTGACCCCGCGCGAGGCGCCCGCGCCGCCCCCGGCCGGGCCCGCGCCCGAACCGGCCGCGCCGCCGAGCCTGGGCGACGAGGCCGAGGCGCTGCTGCGCCTGGGCGCGGCCGTCAAGGGGCTTTGCGACCCGGACCCCGAGGTGGCCTTTTGCGCCGCGCGCGACCTCGCACGCCTGCGCGACCCGCGCGCGTTGCCGGCCCTGGCCCGGGCGCTGGGGACCCACGCGGACGTGGAGGTCCGCGTCGCGGTGGCCGAGGCGATCGCGCGCCTCGGGGTGGCCGAAGGCGCCGCGCCCCTGGTGGAGGCCCTCGCCGCGGAGGAGCCGGCCGTGCGCGCGGCCGCCGACGCGGCGCTGCGCCAGCTCACGGGGTGGCAGGAGCCGGCGCCCGCCCTCGCGGAGGACCGGCGCGGCCGCGCCGCCCTCCAGCGCCGCTGGCGCGAGTGGCTGGGGTCCAACGAGGCGAGGCTGCGCCAACGGCTGGGCCAGGCGCCGGCGGCGCACGGCGCCCCGCAGAAGGGCTCCTGACCGCCGCGGCCACCCGCGGTCAGGGCGCAGCGCCGCCCGCGGCAAGGGCCCGGTAGACCCGTTGCAGTTCCTCGAACCCCGGCCGGTGCACGTGGAGGGGGATCTTCTGCACGCGCGGGTCGTCACGCCCGAAGGGCGGCGGGGGGCGGGTGGCGAACACCTCGCCCCACAAGCGGACCGGGACCGAACGGAAGATCCCGTCGGGCTCGCCGTGGGCGCGCCGCCACGTCCCCAGGCGCTCGTTCAACTGGACGAGCAACGCCGCGTGGTTTCGCAGCCGCAGCCGGGATCCTTCACGCGAGCGGCCCTTCGTGCGCCGGTGGGTGGCCTGCGCGCGGCCGTGCCCGTTCAGCCCCTTCGACCTCGGGCGGCACGTCCGGCGCGGGAGCCCTCCCTCCGATTGCGGGATCCGGCCCCGTTCCCAGGCCATCGGCGCGCCCGGAGGGGCGCGGGGGGGTGCAGGGGGGGTGTGCGCAGCACCCCCCTGCCAAGACGAGGCACGCGTGAGCGTGCCGGTCTTGCACAGTCCGCGCGGCAGCGCGGAGCAAGGGGCACACGGCCCCGCGCGCGGAGTGGCGATGGACGAGAGGAACATCGCGCCCCTTGCGCCGGGGCACTCCGGGCGCCCGTGCGCAGCACCTCCCCTGTCAAGACAAGGCACGCTAGAGCGTGCCCGTCTTGCAAAGTCCGCGCGGGAGCGCGGAGCAAGGGGCAGGTGGCGAGGAGCGGAAAGTGCCAGCATCCGAATGGGCTGCCGCTCCCTTGCGCGGGGGAGGAAAGCCGTGGAGGACGACGCGTGGTCTTCCCACGCGAGGACGACGAAGGGCCCCGAGCGCCCCCTCCCGGTGCGCCGTACGTCCGTAGTCCCGACCCCCGAACGCATACCCTAGTCGTGCGGGGCCGCCAGCAGGAGGGCCCCTTCGTCGCTGGGCACCAGGAGCCGCGCGCCCACGCGCACGGGCAGGTGCCGGCGCGCCTCGCGCACCGGGCCCTCGAAGAAGCGCCCGTCGACGTGGTCGCGGCGCAGCCCCGCCGAGACCCACCGCGTGTCCATGCGCGGATCGGGCCCGAGCAGGGCGGCCAGGACGAACAGGCCCTCGAAGTGGGGCTGGGCGGCCAGCAGCGTGCGGTAGCGCGAGCGACTGCCGGGCAGCAAGGCCTGCGCGCCGCGCAGCGCGACCGGGGGCGGCAGCGTCGCCGCGTCCCCACCCCGGGCCAGCGCCGCCAGCACGAAGGGGTCGATCGACCAGCTGCCCGCGTTCACGTTCACCACGCCGCGCCCCGGCACGCGCACCACGAAGAGGGTCCACCCGCGGACGAAGAGGCGGGTGTCGTCGTCCAGCCACCCGTAGGCCCCGTCGTCCTCCCGGAGCAACGCCCCGGGGACCGCGAGCGCCTGCCCTCCCTCTCCGAGGGGGTCCACCGTCACGAGGTACAGCGTGCCCCGCCGCAGGAGCGCCGTCGCCGGCCCCGCCGCCACCATGTCGTTCTGGTTCAGGTCCGACCAGGGGGCCTGGCCGGCGTCGCGCCACTCCTCGGTCCCCCGCGTGCTGTTGAGCACACGCAGCGAACGCGTGGCGTCGCGCGCGGTGCTCGTCGCATACACGCGCCCGGCCGCGACGTCCGAGGCGTGGGCCGGCGCGTAGCTGCGCCGGAACTCGTCGCGGAGGTGCTCGGCGCAGGGAACGATGGCGCGCACGCCCCCGTCGGCGGCGTCGAGCAGCCAGCCCGCGGAGGGATCCCAGGTGGTCACCCACAGCGCGCTGCCCACGGGCTGGATCCGGTCCACGTCGCCTTCGATGGCGGCGCGCCAGCGCTCCGGCCCGCCCGCCAGGGGCACGGCGACCAGCAGGTCCGCCACCAGCCGCCGGCGCACGAGCGCCACGGCCACGTCGCCGACCACCTCCAGGCCCTCCACCACGCCGGGTTCGTTCCACTCCCACAGGCGCGTGCGTTCGAGGGTCCGCGGGTCGACCCAACTCAAGGTCGTGCGGCCCGGCAGCAGCGCGCGGCCGTCGGCTGCGACCCACAGCGCCCCGTAGCCGAGCGCACCGCCCTGCGTGGCGGGTCGGCGTCCGGCGCGGAAGCGGTCCAGGACTGGCCTCCCACGCCGGCGCACCTCGGCGGGCACCTCCTGTCCCGGGGGCGTGGCGGCGACCCGTTGCATGAAGGCGCCGAGGTCCGGTACCGGCGCGCCGTCCCAGCTCACGATCCAGTCGCCCCCCATCAGCCCGCTCGAGTCGGCCGGCTCGCGGGCCACCAGGTCGCCGACCAGGATCCCCGCCCCCGGCACCCACGGATCGACCGCCCGGAGCGAGCCCCCGAACCAGCCCTCGTCGGCGCCGGGCAGTCGGGCCAGGCGCCGGCTGCGCCCCCGCCGGTCCACCTCCCAGAGTTCGGGCGTGATCCCCCGCACCAGCAGGACGCGGTCCTGCCACTGGTCGGCCCCGGGCCCCTCCAGGCCCAACAACTCGAGCGCGCGCAGGGCCGCGCCGCTCGGAACCGTGCCGGGCGCCGCGTCCTCGGCCGGGAAGGGCACGCGGGGCGGTTCGCGGCCAAAGCGCGGGTGCCAGCCCAGGCGCCGCGCGGCCTGCTCGTCCAGCC
>JAPKHB010000256.1 GCA_026647295.1 Planctomycetota bacterium
GCCGCCCTCCGTGCCGCCCGCGGTCCCGCCGGTCGCCCGCCCGGTGACGCCGCCCGCGGCCGCACCGGTCGCGCGCCCGGCCGGGCCCCCGCCGGCCGCGACGCCCGTGGCGGCCGCCCCCCCGTCACGCCCCTCGCGCGAGGGCCGCGCGCGGCCCGCGGCCGAGGTCGAGGTCGGCCGGGCGGGCCGCCGCCCCGCGCGCCCCGGCACCGGGGGGCTCGGCCTTCCGGCCAAGACCGCGCTCGTGTGCGCCGGGGCGGCCTTCCTGATGATCGGGGCCGCGGTGCTGCTGGTGGGCGGGGGCGACGCCGGCGGGGACCCGGACACGGCGCTCAACGCCTACGGGCTCGCGGCGGTCAACGCGCTGGTGAGCCCCGGCCTGGAACGCTGGCGTCCCGGCGAGGAGGCCGGAAAGAACCGCTACCAGACGGCCCGCAGCGTGATGGCCGACATCTGGGGCGAGCGCTTCGACGCCTGGCTCGAAGAAGTCGAGAAGTTCATGAACGAAAAGCAGCCGTCCGAGTGGAAGGAGAAGGAGCGCAAGGAACTCCAGGACCGCGTGGACCGGCGCATCAAGCGCTACACGGAGTCGGGCGGCACCAACGCCCTGGGCCACCTGCGAGCCATCTTCGAGCGCCTGCCCCGCGGCGGCGACGGCTTCCAGCCCCTGGCGGCGTGGCTGCGCGCCGACGCCACGCCCCGCACCGAAGGGGCCTTCCTGGCCGGGACCCTGCCCGAGGCGGCCGCCGGCCCGGTCGACTTCAGCCGCTGGACCGACGTGGGCGGCGGGTTCGGCCACGTGGACGGCTCGATCGCCGTGGACGGCGCCCCGCGCCCGGTGCGCATCTTCACCAGCGAGATCCGCGCCGCCGGCGGCGCGCGCGAGGGCGTGCGCGCCTACGTCGCCATCGCGCGCGCCACCCGCGAGAAGGCGGGCGGCAAGGCGATGGCGCTCGGCCTCCTGATGCTGGTCGTGGGCCCGCTGCTGGTCGGCCTGGTCGGCTACGCCGTGGCCAACGGCCACACGCGCGGGATCCGCGCGCTGGCCCGCGAGATCGACCGCCTGGGCAGCGTGGGCGACCCCGCGCGGGGCCTGCGCGTCCAGGGCGGCGAGGCCGCGGCGATCGCCCGCGCCGTGGAGCGCATGGTGGGCAACCTCGAGTTCCGCGCGCGGCACGAGGGCGCCGACCTCGAGGAGATCGTGAGCCGCGAGGCCCGCATCGCCGAGGAGATCCACGGCGCGCTGATCGCCAAGAACCCGCCGCGCCTGTCCAACTACGAGGTGGAGACGCTCTTCAAGCCGGGCTTCGAGATCGGAGGCGACCACTTCGAATACTTCTCGATCGACGAGGACCACCTGGGCCTGATCCTGCTCGACACCAACGTGCGCGGCGTGCACGCCGCCCTCGTCATGGCCAGCGCCAAGGCCTACGTGCGCGCGGCCGCCCCGGGCGAGCTCTCGCCGGCCAACGTGTTGCGCGAGGTGAACCGCCAGCTCGCCCCCGACCTGCCCCCGGGGCGCTACGTGACGGCGCTGTACGTCGTGCTCAACCAGCGCGAGGGCAAGGCGACCGTGGCCAGCGCCGGGCACCTGCCGCTGCTGGTCTACCGGCACGCCGGCGGCCGCCTGGCCAAGGTGAACCCCGAGGGCATCGCGCTGGGTCTGGACCCGGGCCCGGTCTTCGACCGCTCGCTCGAGGAGGGCGACCTGCCCATCGGCGTGGGCGACCGCATCGTGCTCTACACCGACGGCGTCCTGCGGATCCAGAACCAGGAAGGCGAGGAGTTCGGCGAGGGGCGCTTCTATCAGACCGTCAGCGCCGAAGCACCCAAGAACTCCCAGGCGTTCGTCAACTTCGTCGGGGCGACCATCGACCGCTTCCACCTCGGCGCCGCCCAGAACGACGACATCACCATGTCCACGATCAAGCGTCTGCGGTAGCCCGGGTGGACGCCGGCGAGCCGCGCCCCGCGCACGCGCCCCTGCCCCCCCACCCCGGGCTCGGGGACTTCCAGCGCCACGTGGAGGCCCTGTACGGGGAGCGCGACCGACGGCGCGGCCTGCCCGGCACCTTCATGTGGCTGGTGGAGGAGGTCGGCGAACTCGCCCGGGCGCTGCGGGCCGAGGATCCGCAGGCGCTGGCCACCGAGTTCGCCGACGTGCTCGCCTGGCTGGCCACCGTCGCCTCGCTGGCGGGCGTGGACCTTGAGACGGCGGTAGGACGCTACGCAAGCGGCTGCCCACGCTGCGGCAAGTGCCCCTGCGCCTGCCGCCGCGGACCGGCCCGGGAGTGATCGGCCTTCGAGTCGTAAGTTACTTTGTACAAAGCACTTACGGAGAATGTATCGGCGCCTTTGCCTATTCGGTTGCCATACTATACGAGACAAGGTATTGTGTCCGCGTCGGCTTGAACGCCGGGCAGGCTCCCCCTGGATGCCTGGGGTCCGAAAGACGACGCAACGGGTGACGGCCCCCCGATCCCACGGGATCGGGGGGCCGTGTTGCTTCTGTCCCTGGCCCCGCGCCGGGCCCGCGCGGGCCGCGCCGCGGGGGGCCGCAAGGGGCGCGCGTGCTACATTCCCGCCCTTCACGAGGGCACGCCGGTCCGTGAGGCCCCCGCCACGGGGGAGGCCGGCCGAGGAGACGCGCAAGGCAGCGGGAGGGGGCCGGAAGGCTCTCCGGCCCTGTCCAGCGCCCCCCCGGCGACCGATCAGGACGGGTAGACCCTCGGAGGGAGACATGCCCATGATCGCCCGCAGGATGGCCGTCGCCGCGACCCTCCTCCTCCTCGGGACGGCTTGCCAGACCACCCCGCTGGACAACATCTGGCCCGGCTGCACGGTGTGCGTAACCCCCCCGCCGGCCACCTGCATCCCGACCGCGGTGGTGATCGACGAGGCCATCTCGCCGATCGTGGACTGCAATCCGGTCCGCACCCAGCACACGCTGGTCGCCACGGTGCTCGACCAGTTCGGCCGCCCCTGCCCCGGCCAGCGCGTCGAGTGGATCCTGTCGCGCTACGGCGAGGCCGTCGGCGACATCGTCGCCTCCGACGACCAGTACTACCCCGGGCGCATCGCGCCGCTCACCCAGGCCTGGCCGGGCAACAACGGCAACAAGATCGACAACCAGTACGCCGTCTCGGTCACCAACTGGGGGCCCGAGCTGCTCGACGCGGGGAACAACTACCCCTACTTGAGCTCCAACGGGGCGCGGCTGCCCGACATCACGGTCGGGCCGGGCCAGAGCTGGGTCACCATCACCTCCACCCGCGAGGGCGTCACCGACCTGGTGGTCTACGTCCCGGGCATCCGCGACGGCACCAAGCACAAGGTCTTCGCCAAGAAGGTCTGGGCCGACTTCGACGTCGAGTTCCCCGGGTCGGCGGTGAACGTGCTGCCCAACGACTCCCACGCCTTCCCGGTGCGGCTGTTCCGCACGGACGGCTCGGGCATCCCCGGCCAGCCCGTCGAGGCCGAGATCCTGGACGGGCCCGGGGCCGTGTTCGCCTCGAGCAACGACCGCGTGGCCCTGCTGGACACCAACGCCAACGGCGTGGCCGAGTTCGTGCTCAAGAACGTGAGCGGCGAGTCGGGCGTGAACCGCATCCGCCTGACGGCGCAGGGCTCCTTCTACGGCGAGACCTGCCCGCGCTCGCGCATCGTCACGAAGACGTGGCAGCAGGTCCGGCTCGAGATCTCCTGCTCCTTCCCGCAGGGCCCGACGGCGGCGCTGGGCAAGCCCTTCCCCAAGGTCATCCGCGTGGCCAACCGCGGCGACGCGCCGGCCGAAGGCGTCGTGCTCGAAGACACCCCCCAGCCCGGCCTGAACATCGCCGACGGCACCGTGTTCCCGATGACCCTGGGCACGCTCGCGCCGGGCCAGGTCGTCGAGCGCACCGTGCAGTTCCTCTCCAACGCCGAAGGCACCTACGTGAACACCGTGCGCTGCCACGACGCCGCGGGCGTCGCGCGCGCCGAGAGCACCTGCCCGGTGGAGATCGTCGCGGGCAAGCTCGAGATCACGAAGGTGTGCGACCCCGGCCGCGCCAACGTCGGCAGCATCGTGCGCTTCGTCGTCACGGTGGCCAACACGGGCCGCGCGCCGCTCGAAAACGTGGTGGTCGTGGACGAGTACCCGGACGGCATCGAGGCGCCGCCCGAGCGGTCGACCACCCTGCCCGTGCTGGCCCCCGGCGATCGCCAGGAGGTGGTGTTCACCGGGCGCGCCGCCGTCCCCGGCACCTACACGAACACGGCGCGGGCCACCGCCGACCACGCCCCCGAGGTCAGCGCGCGCTGCACCGTCGAGGTGGTCCAGTGCCGGCTCGAGATGCAGATCATCGGCCCCGAGGACATCTACTTCGGCGAGCACGCCAACTTCACGCTGGTGGTCACCAACGTGGGCGACGGCGCGGCCGAGGGCTGCCAGGTGCGGGTGACCTACGGCGGGTGCCTCGGCGGGGGCTTTGAGGACTTCGCCATCGGCCCGCTGGCCCCCGGCGAGAAGTGGACGCACGACTGGAGCCGGATCGCCCGCCAACTCGGCCCGTGCACCCTCACGGCCGACTCGAGTTGCGGCGCCTCCTGCCAGATCCGCCGCGACGCGGGGCTTCGGGTGACGGGGCTCACGGCCCTGCAGCTCGAGATGGTGGACAAGGCGCTCGACGGGAGCGAGGCGGGCATCTTCCGCAAGGGCGAGGTGTTCATCTACCGGCTGCGCGTCGAGAACGACGTGGGCACCGAGGGCACCCCCGACCTGCACATCACCTGGGAGCTGCCGCCGGAACTCGAGTTCGTGAGCGGCCGCGCGCTGGGCCGCGAACTGGCCATCACCGGCGCGGGCCGCAGCGCCCGCAGCGGCGGCTTCCGCCTGGGCGTGGACGAGGGCCTGGACGTGGAGATCCAGGTCCGCGTGCTCTCGGCCCCCGCCTCGGGCCTGGTCAAGACCAACGCCTTCGTCTTCCGCACCAGCGACGGCGCCGAGCTGGCCAGCGAGACGGAGAGCACCTCGCTCAAGGACTGACGCCGCGCGCCGCCGCCGCCGGCCGCCGGGGCCCGCCCCCCGGCGGCCCCCGCCCCGGGTGGCGCGGCCGGCCGCGCCCGCATTTGCGAAAGGCCCGCCCCCGGTCCATGGACTCCGACCTCGAGATCGCCCGCCGGGTTTCGCTCGAACCCATCGAGGCCCTCGCCCGCCGCTGGGGCCTCCTCGACGCCGAGATCGAGCCCTACGGCCGGCACATGGCCAAGGTCTCGCTCGGCGCCATCGGGCGCCTGGGGGACCGCCCGCCGGGGCGCTACGTCGTGGTGACCGCCATCACCCCCACGCCGCTGGGCGAGGGCAAGACGGTCCACACCATCGGGCTCTCGCTCGCGCTCGCGCGCCGCGGCCGCCGCGTCGTCACCTGCATCCGCCAGCCGTCGATGGGCCCCCTGTTCGGGATCAAGGGCGGCGCGGCCGGCGGCGGCTACTCGCAGGTGGTGCCGATGGAGTCCTTCAACCTGCACCTCACCGGCGACATCCACGCCGTGCAGGCGGCCCACAACCTCATCGCGGCCCACGTCGACACCTCGATCCTCCTGGGCAACCGCTTTGGCTTCGACCCCGAGCGCGTCACCTGGCGGCGCGTGACCGACACCAACGACCGGGCGCTGCGCGAGATCATCGTCGGCCTGGGCGGTCCGGCCAACGGCGTCCCCCGGCGCACGGGCTTCGACATCGCCGTCCCGCTGATCCACGAGCGCCATCGGGCGAAGGTGCTGTCGTACTTCGAGGTGGCCAGGGCGGACGGTGCCCAAATCGCCGTCGGCGGCACGGCGCTCGACGGCCCGGGAGGCGGCCACTACGTTGCGCCGACGCTGTTCACGCGCGCCACGCGGCAGATGCGCATCGCTCAGGAGGAGATC
>JAPKHB010000257.1 GCA_026647295.1 Planctomycetota bacterium
CACCACCCCGGCCTTGTGCCGCGCGGTGCCCACCAGGCGTAGGCCCGGCTGCCCGGCGAGTTGCTCGGTCGCGTAGGCCAGCAGGGCGGCCTCGTGGGCGGCGATGCGGTCCAGGCCCACCTCTTCCAGGAAGGCGATGGCCGCGCCCAGCCCGACGATGCCGCCGACGTCCGGCGTGCCGGCCTCGAAGCGGTGGGGCGGCGGGGCGTAGGTCGTCCCCGTGAAGCGCACCGAGCGGATCATCTCGCCCCCGCCCTGCCAGGGCGGCATGCGATCGAGCAGGTCGCGGCGCGCCCACAGGACGCCGACGCCCATCGGCGCGTACATCTTGTGCCCGGAGAACGCCAGGAAGTCGGCCCCGAGGGCGCCCACGTCCACGCGCGCGTGCGGCACGCCCTGGGCGGCGTCCACCAGCACCCGGGCCCCGACCGCGTGCGCGGCGGCGATCACCCGCTCCAGCGGGTTCACCGTGCCGAGCGCGTTGGAGGTGTGCGTCACGGCCACGAGCCGCGTCCGCGCGCCCAGCCGGGCCTCGTACGCCGCCAGGTCCAGTTCCCCCCGTTCGTCGATGGGGGCGACGACGATCCGCGCCCCGGTGCGCTCGCACAGGAGCTGCCAGGGCACGATGTTGGAGTGGTGCTCCATCTCCGTCACGACGATCTCGTCGCCGGGGCCCACCGCCGTCGGGCCGTAGGCCTGGGCCACCAGGTTGATGCCCTCGGTGGTCCCGCGCACGAACACGACCTCGGAGGCGTCGGCGGCCCCGAGGAAGCGGCGCACCGCCTCGCGCGTCGCCTCCTGCGCCTCGGTGGCCTCCTGGCTCAAGCGGTGTACGCCCCGGTGCACGTTGGCGTTGTGGCGCCGGTAGTAGGCGTCCACGGCGCGCAGCACGGACTCGGGCTTCTGGCTGGTGGCGGCCGTGTCGAGGTAGACGAGGGGCTTGCCGCCCACCTCGCGCGAAAGGATCGGGAACCGATCGCGCAGCGCGCGCCCCAGCGCGTCGGGGGGGGCGGCGGCGGCGGGCTTCACCGGCGCCCCCCGGCGCCGGGGGCCAGGTCCAGGCGTGCGGCCAGCAGGGCCGCCAGGCCCGCGCGCACGCGCTCCTCGGCGGCGCGCTCGATCACCTCGTCGGCGAAGGCGTGGACGAGCAGGTGGCCCGCGGCGGCCGCGTCCAGGCCCCGTGTGCGCAGGTAGAAGAGGGCCTCGTCGTCGAGTTGGCCGATGGTCGCGCCGTGCGAGCACTTCACGTCGTCGGCGTGGATCTCGAGCTGCGGGCGCGTCTCCGCCAGGGCTTCGGGCGAGAGCAGGAGGTTGTGGTTGGCCTGCTCCGCGGCGGTCTGCTGCGCGTCGGCCTCCACGATCACGCGCCCGGTGAAGGCCCCGATGCTGCGCCCGGCAAGCACGCCCTTGTACAATTGGCGGCTCGTGCACCGGGGGGCGGCGTGGCGGACCACGGTGTGGTGGTCGGCGTGCTCGCGGCCCGCCAGCGCGTACAGCCCCGAGAGGTCGCACGCGGCCCCCGGCTCCGCCAGATCCACGTGCGTCTCGTGGCGGCACAGGGCCCCGCCCAGGGTGACGGCGACCTGCGTGAATCGGGCGTCGCGGGCGAGCCGCGCCGCGGTGAAGCCCAGGTGGTGCTCGGCGCCCCCCTCGCGCTGGACGCGCACCACCTCGAGCGCGGCACCGGCCCCGAGGCGCGCCTCGAGGACCGTGTTGGTGAGGCCCCCGACCTCGCCGAGCGCGCCCACGCACTCGAGCCCGTAGCGTTCGACCACCACGGCCCGGGCGCCCGCGCCCAGGTCGAGCAGGAGGCGCGGGTGGGCGGCGCTGGGTTCGCCGCGGGGCTCGGCCAGGAAGATGGCCTGGATCGGGTCGTCGACGCAGGCGCCCGGGGGCAGGCGCAGCCACAGCCCGTCGGCGAGGAAGGCCGTGTTGAGGGCCACGAACGGATGGCGCGCGGCGGCGGCGAGCGTCCCCAGGACCGCCCCGGGTCCGTCCGCGGCGCCGGTCCGGGTCAACGCCTCGGCGAGCGGTCCGAGCTCCGTGCCCTCGGGCAGCGCGCCCGTGCGCGAGAGCGTGGGCTCGAAGCGTCCGTTGAGGAAGACGAGCCGCGGCCCGCGGTCCAGGCCGAGGGCGAAGCGCTGCGGCGCGAGCGTCGCCGGCCGGGTGCTGGTGCGGGGGGCGAGGGGGAAGCGGTGCCGGCGCAGCGGGGTGACGTCGGTGTAGATCCACTCCTCGTCCCGGCGGGTGGGGAAGCCCTGGTCCAGGAAGGCCCGCATCGCCTCGCGGCGCACCTCGAGCAGCCAGCCCGGGGCGCGGCCCGCCTCCTCCTGCTCGCGGCGCTCGAAGTCGGCGAGGAAGGCGTTGGCTTCGGTGACCAGGTTGGGCATGCGCGCCTCGTGGGAGCCGGGGAAGGGGCGACGGGACGGAAGGACCAGGAGCGGGGGGATCAGGAGCGGGGGGCGGCGGCCGGCTCCTCGAGCCAGGCGTACCCGCGCCGCTCGAGCTCGAGCGCGAGCTCCTTGCCGCCGGAGTGCACGATCCGGCCGTCGGCCAGCACGTGCACGAAGTCCGGCACGATGTGGTCGAGCAGGCGCTGGTAGTGCGTGATGACGAGGAAGCCCCGGCCGGGGCCGCGCAGCGCGTTCACGCCCTTGGCCACGATCTTGAGCGCGTCGATGTCCAGGCCCGAGTCGGTCTCGTCCAGGATCGCCAGGCGCGGCTCCAGCACGAGCATCTGCAAGACCTCGTTGCGCTTCTTCTCGCCCCCGCTGAAGCCGTCGTTCACGGCGCGGGAGAGCATGTCGTGCGCCATCTCGATCAGGTCCGCCTTCTGGCGCGCCAGCTTGAGGAACTGGAAGGCGTCGAGCTCGGGTTCGCCCCGGTGCGCGCGGATCGCGTTGAGGCCCTCGCGCAGCATGGTGCTGCTGGTGACGCCGGGGATCTCGACCGGGTACTGGAACGCCAGGAACACGCCTTCGCGGGCCCGGGCCTCGGGCTCGAGGGCGAGCAGGTCCTGGCCTTCGTAGCGGACGCGCCCCCCCGTCACGACGGCGCTCGGGTGCCCGGTGAGGGCGCGGGCCAGCGTGCTCTTGCCCGACCCGTTGGGGCCCATGATCGCGTGGACCTCGCCCGCGCGGATCACGAGGTCGAGGCCCTTGAGGATCTCCTTGCCGCCGGCGGAGGCCTGGAGGTTCTCGATGGCCAGCAGGGGCGGGGCCGGGGCTGCGCTCATGGGGGGCTCCTATCCGACGGCGCCTTCGAGGCTCACGCTCAACAGCTTCTGGGCCTCGACCGCGAACTCCATCGGCAGCTCGCGGAAGACCTCCTTGCAGAAGCCGTTGACGATGAGGTTGACCGCGTCCTCTTCGCCCAGCCCGCGCTGCTTGAGGTAGAAGATCTGGTCCTCCCCGATGCGGCTCGTCGAGGCCTCGTGCTCGATGCGCGCCGTCGGGTTCTTCACGTCCAGGTAGGGGAAGGTGTGCGCCCCGCACGTGGCGCTCATCAGCAGCGAGTCGCACTGCGAGTAGTTGCGCGCGCCGTCGGCGCCGGGCAGCACCTTGACGGCGCCGCGGTAGGTGTTCTGGCCGTGGCCCGCGGAGATGCCCTTGGAGATGATCGTGCTGCGCGTGCGCCGGCCGATGTGGATCATCTTGGTGCCGGTGTCCGCCTGCTGGTAGTTGTTGGTCAGGGCGACGCTGTAGAACTCGCCGATCGAGTCGTCTCCCTGCAGGATGCACGAGGGGTACTTCCAGGTGATCGCCGAACCGGTCTCGACCTGGGTCCAGGAGATCTTCGAGCGCCGCCCGCGGCAGGCCCCGCGCTTGGTCACGAAGTTGTAGATGCCCCCGCGCCCCTGGGCGTCGCCCGGGTACCAGTTCTGCACCGTCGAGTACTTGATCTGGGCGTCGTCGAGCGCCACGAGCTCGACGACGGCGGCGTGGAGCTGGTTCTCGTCGCGCTTGGGGGCGGTGCAGCCCTCCAGGTAGCTCACGCTCGCACCCTCGTCGGCGACGATCAGGGTGCGCTCGAATTGCCCCGTGTTCGCCGCGTTGATGCGGAAGTACGTCGACAACTCCATGGGGCAGCGCACCCCCTTGGGGATGTAGACGAAGCTGCCGTCCGAGAACACGGCGCTGTTGAGCGCCGCGAAGAAGTTGTCGTTGCGCGGCACGACGGTGCCGAGGTAGCGGCGCACGAGGTCCGGGTGCTCGCGCACGGCCTCGCTGAAGGAGCAGAACACGATCCCCAGGTCGGCCAGCTTGCTCTTGAAGGTCGTGGCCACCGAGACGCTGTCGAAGACGGCGTCCACGGCGACGCCCGCCAGCACCTCGCGTTCGTGCAGGGGGATGCCCAGCTTCTCGTACGTGGCCAGCAGCTGCGGGTCGACCTCGTCCAGGCTCCGGGGCCCGTCGGCCTGGCGCTTGGGCGCGGCGTAGTAGGTGATCTCCTGGTAGTCGATGGGCGGGTAGCGCACGCGCGCCCAGGTCGGCTCCTTCATGCCCCGCCAGGTGGCAAAGGCCTTGAGGCGCCACTCCAGGAGCCAGGCCGGCTCCTCCTTCTTGGCGGAGATCAGGCCGATCACCGCCTCGGAGAGGCCCTTGGGGATCCGGTCCTCCTCGATGGCGGTGACGAAGCCCCACTCGTACTCCTTGGCGGCGAGGGCTTCGATCTCGGCGTTCTTGCCGGGGACGGGCGCGCTCATCGGTCAGGCCTCCGCGGCGGGGGTCGGAAGGGGCAGGAGGGGGACCACGGGGCCAGGTGCCGCGCGCGAGGTGGCTCCCGCCACCAGGGACGCGCCCACCCGCTGGCGCCAGCCGCGCTGCGGCCGCGCCATCTCGGCCAGGGTGATCGAGGCCAGCGCGGCCTGGATCACGGCGTTGATCCGGTCCCAGTTCGTGCGCGTCGAGCAACTCGAGCCCACCTCGCAGCAGGAGGCGCCGTGGGTGATGCATTCGGTGAGGGAGATGGGCCCCTCCAGCGCCTCGATGATCTGGGCCACCGAGATGCGCTCCGGGGCCCGGGCGAGGCGGTAGCCCCCGGTCGGACCGCGTTGGGAGTCCAGGATGCCGGCGCGGCCGAGGGCCTTGAGCAACTTGCTCACGGTCGGCAGCGGCAGGCCGGTCTCCTGGGCCAGCGCGCTGGCGGCAAGGCGCCCACCCCCCGTCCCGCGCTGGGCCAGGCAGGTGAGCAGCAGGATGCCGTAGTCGGCGAGTTTGGTGACGCGAACCATGGGGGACCCGGGAGCAAATGGTACCGAGCCGGTCCGAATCCCGAAGCCCCGGCCGGGAGCCGGTCCGGGCCGCGCCGTGGCACCCCCGCGGGGCGGCCCGGGGCGGGCGGGGCCCCGCCGGCCCGTTGCACTATCCTCGCCGCCCCCCGTCGCGGAGGACCCCGTGGGCCGACCCCGGTACCGAAAGAGCGCGCTCGCCGGCCTGCTGGTCGTGGACAAGCCCCTGGGCTGGTCCTCGATGGACGTGGTGCGCCGGGTCCGCCGGGCCGCCGGCTTCGTCAAGACCGGCCACGCGGGGTCGCTCGACCCGCTGGCCACGGGGGTGGTCGTCTGCCTGGTGGGGGCCGCGACGCGCCACGTGGAGGCGATCATGGCCCTGCCGAAGGTCTACGAGGCCAGCCTGGACCTCTCCGCCTTCACCCGCACCGACGACCGCGAGGGCGAGCGCGAGGAGGTCGCCGTGGCCACGCCGCCGACGCCCGATCAGGTGCGGGCGGCCCTGGCGCGGTTCGCCGGCGAGATCGACCAGGTGCCGCCCTCCTTCAGCGCCGTCCACGTCGAGGGCCAGCGCGCCTACGCGCTCGCCCGGGCGGGCGAGGCGCCGGCGCTGGAGGCCCGCCGGGTGGTGGTCCACGAGATGGAACT
>JAPKHB010000258.1 GCA_026647295.1 Planctomycetota bacterium
GGTGTCGAGGAGGACCACGTCGCAGCCCAGTTCCTCGGCCCGCTGGACGCCCCGCCGGCAGATCTTCGGCGGCCGCCCGCCGACCTCGGCGTGCACCGGCACCTCGACCTGCTCGGCCAGGACCTTGAGCTGCTCGATCGCGGCCGGCCGCTGGACGTCGGCGGCGACGAGCAGGGGCTTCTTGCCCTCGCGCTTCTTGAGGTAGCGGGCGACCTTGGCGGTCGTGGTGGTCTTGCCCGTGCCCTGGAGGCCCACCATCATGATCACGGTCGGCCCGCGGCTGCTCCAGGCGATGCGCGCCTCGTGGCCGCCGAGCAGGGCGGTGATCTCGTCCTGGACGACCTTCACGAACTGGTCGGAGGGCCGCACGCCCTGGAGCGCCTCGAGGCCCAGCGCCTTGGCGCGCACCCGCTCCACGAAGTCCTTCAGCACCTTGAGGTTCACGTCGGCCTCGAGCAGGGCCGTGCGGACCTCCTGGATCCCCTCTTCGATGTTCTTCTCGGTGAGCCGACCGCCCCGGCCCAGGCCGGAGAAGATGCGGGAGAAGCGTCGGGCGAGGTTCTCGAACACGAAGGGGGCTGCTCCGGGGCGGGCGGGGGGATCGGGCGACGGGCCGGGACGGCGGGCGCCCCCGGCCGCCGGCCACCGGCCGCGGGCGCGCCGGCGGCCGCGGGGGGCCAGGGCGGGGAACGGGTCCCCCCCGCCGGCGGCACCCCAAGCCGCGCATTGTGCCAGCCGCGTCGGGCGCGGATAAGGCATTCCCGCCCCGCCGGGAGCCGGGGCGCGGCCCCGCCCCCGGAGGGCCGGTGCGCCCCCCGGGGCGGGGGGCCGATCAGCCTCCCCCACCCTCCCGGACCGGGTTCTCGCGCGCGATGCGCGCCCCCAGGGCCCGCAGCTTGACCTCGATGGCCTCGTAGCCGCGGTCGATGTGGTAGACGCGGTCGACGACCGTCTCCCCGCGCGCCCCCAGGCCCGCCACCACCAGGGCGGCCGAGGCGCGCAGGTCGCTGGCCATGACCGGGCAGCCCGACAGTTCCGCCACCCCCTCCACCATCGCCGTGGGCCCCTCCTTGCGGATGCGGGCCCCCATGCGCTGCAGTTCCGCCACGTGGATGAAGCGCTCGGGGTAGACCTTCTCGGTCACGAAGGAGTTTCCCGCGGCCACGCACAGCAGCGCCATGAACTGGGCCTGGAGGTCGGTCGGGAAGCCGGGGTAGGGCAGGGTCACCACGTCGGCCGGGTGGGGTCGACCCGTGGCGGCCACGCGCACCTCGTCGGGGGCGGGGCGGCCGACCGTGACCCCCATTCGGGCGAGCAGGTCCAGCGGCGCGGTGAGGGCCTGGGGGTCCACCCCCGTGACGGTCACGTCCCCGCCCGTCATCACCGCGGCCGTCAGCAGGGTGCCGGCCTCGATGCGGTCGGGGATCACCCGCCAGGCGGCGCCGCGCAGCCCCGTGACGCCCTCCACCACCAGGGTCGGACCGCCGATCCCGGCGATGCGCGCCCCCATCGCGCACAGGAACCGAGCGAGATCGGTGACCTCGGGCTCCATCGCCGCCGCCTGGAGCACCGTCGTCCCCGGCGTGAGCACGGCCGCGCACAGGACGTTGGCCGTGCCGGTGACGGTGGGGCCGAAGGGTCCGCCGAGGTAGATCTCGCGGTCCGGGCCGCGGGCGGCCGCCTGGGCGACGATGTAGCCCCCCTCCACCCGCACGGTCGCGCCCAGGCCCGCGAGCCCCTTTAGGTGCAGGTCCACCGGCCGGGGGCCGATCTGGCAGCCGCCCGGGAAGCTCACCTCGGCCCGGCCGCGGGCCCCGAGCAGCGGGCCGAGCACGCAGATCGAGGCCCGCATGGTCTTGACCAGTTCGTAGGGCGCCCGGCAGGGCGTGCGGTCCACGACCTCGGTGACGAGGCTCCCGTCGCCTTGGCGCTCGGCCCTCACGCCCAGCAGGCCGAGGAGGTCGAGCATCGTCCGGATGTCGCGCAGGTCCGGGACGCCATCGAGGCGGCAGGGGCCCTCCGCCATCAGGGTGGCGGCCAGGATCGGGAGGGCCGCGTTCTTTGCGCCGGCCACGCGCACGCGCCCGGCGAGGGGGACGCCGCCCTGGATCAGGAACCGGTCCATCGCGCCACCTCCGGCCCCCGACCGCCGAACGGGGCCCGGGCCAAGCATCGGTCGGGGGACCGACGGCCTCCAGGGGCACCGGACGGGGGCGCAGACGGCGGGGGCACGCGGCGGTCGATTTGGGGGATCGCAGGCGGGCGGCTATGCTTCAGGATTCCGCCCGGCCTACCGGCCGAAGGAGCCACTTCATGTCCACGAGTGTTTCCGCGCCCGACACCACGCGCTTCCTCGAGAGCTTGAGCTTCCGGGCCGCCGACCTGGCCCAGCTCAAGCGCGCCGTGAGCGCCTCCAAGGAGGTGCGCCAGGGCGTCGAGGCCGCCGCGCGGGCCCCCGCGGGCGGCCCCCGGGCGGCGCTGCGCCAGGCCACGGCGCTGTACCTGGTCTCGCGCCCGGAAGACGCCCTCGCGGTGCTCTCCCCGGACGACACCTCGCCGCAGGCCCAGCTCCTCCGCGGGGTCGCGGCGCTGGAGGCCGCCGACCCCGGCACGGCGTCCTCGGCCCTGGCCTCGCTGGTGGGCACGGAGATGGAGGGCGAGGTGTTCTTCACGCACCTGGCCACGGCGGCCGCGCTCGCGGGCGACGCGGCCACGGCGCGCAACGCCGCCGCCAAGCTCCCCGAGGGGGCCAACGCGCTGTACGCCGAGGGCATCGCGCTCGAGGCCGACGGCGAGTACGAGGAGGCGCGCCAGAAGTACGAGGCGGCCGTCCACCGGGACGGCCACCACGGCCGCGCGCTGTTCCGCCTGGCGCTGTACTACGACAAGTTGGGCAAGGAGGAGCGCGCGATCGACCTGTACCGGCGCTGCGCCGCGCTCAACCCGCCGCCGCTCGGGGCGCTGCAGAACCTGGCGCTGCTCTACGAGGACGAGGGCCGCTACGCCGAGGCCGAACAGTGCTACCGGCGCATCCTGCAGGGCGACCCGCAGCACGCGCGGGCGCGTGTCGGGCTCAAGGACGTCCAGGCCGCCCAGAACCAGTACTACGACGAGGACTCCGAGCGCCGCGAGGACCGCCGCGTGGCGGTGCTGCGGACCCCGATCTCGGAGTTCGAGCTCTCGGTGCGCTCGCGCAACTGCCTGTCCAAGATGAACATCCAGACGCTGGGCGACCTGGTCCGCAAGTCCGAGGCCGAGTTGCTGGCCTACAAGAACTTCGGCGAGACCTCCCTGCAGGAGATCAAGGACATCCTGGCGCAGAAGTCGCTGCGGCTCGGGATGCTCCCGGACGACGAGGCGCCGCTGCAGGTGCCCGCGCGACCGGTCTCCGAGTCGCAGCTCGACGCCCTCTTCGGCGGGTCCGACGACCTGGACGACGAGGACGACGACGACGAGGGCGGCGAGGAGGGGCCGAGCGGAGAGGTGGCGCGCATGGCCATCGAGGAACTCGAGTTGAGCATCCGCGCCAAGCGCTGCATGGAGTCGCTCGGCATCCACACCGTGGGCGACCTGCTCCAGCGCAGCGAGGCCGACCTCCTGGCCTCGAAGAACTTCGGGCACACCTCCTTGAGCGAGTTGCGCCGCAAGCTCGACGCCCTGGGGGTGACGCTCAAGCGCCGGTAGCGCGACCCGGTCGCCGTGCGCGGGCGCGGCGCGGGGTCAGAGGCGCAGCGCCCGGCGCACGAGTTCGCCCGGGTCGGCCGGCGCCCCCTCGGCGAGGAGGCGCTCCACGCGGCGGCGCGCCTCGAGCGGATCCAGGCCCAGCGACTCGAGCGCCCGCGCCGCGTCGCCCGCCGGGCCGGCCGGGCCGGCCGGCGCGGCGGGCGCGCCCCCGTCGGCGCCCAGGCACCACTCCTCGCGCAGTTCGAGCACCACCCGCTCGGCGGTCTTGCGGCCCACGCCCTTCACCCGGCTCAAGGTCTTCAGGTCCCCGTGGATCACGGCCGCGCGCAGTTCCGCCGCCGAGAGTCCCGAGAGCAGCCCCAGCGCGAGGCCGGGGCCGATCCCCGGGATGCGCAGGAGCCGGCGGAACACCGCCCGGTCGTCCTCCCGGACGAAGCCATAGAGCCGCCACTCGTCCTCGCGCACGACCAGGTGCAGCAACAGGGTTGCCTCGCCGCCCGGAGCGGGCAGGGCCTCGGCGGTCGCCAGCGGCATCAGGACGCGGTAGCCCAGCCCGCCGGCCTCGACCACCGCCGCCGCGGGTTCACGGGCCAGGATCCTGCCGCGGATGCGTTCGAGCATGCCCCGGGAGTATGACCTGCCCGAGGGACCACCCTCGGGGGCGGGGCCCCGGCGCCCGGGGCGCGGCGGACGGAGCGGGACAGGGCGCGGGGGGGCGGCTACAAAACCCCGCATGAAGGAGCGCGCCTGGATCGTCGACCTCCCCGGGCGCGTGGGCCAGGAGGTGGTGCTGCTGGGGTGGGTGCGCCACTGCCGCACCGCCGGGTCCCGGCTCTGCTTCCTCGAGGTGCGCGACGGGAGCGGCGACGTGCAGGTCGTGGTGCGCGAAGGGGAGGTCCCGGCCGCGGAGTTCGAGGCCGCGGCGCGCGTCCCCCTCGAGAGCAGCGTGCGGGTGGCGGGCACCGTGGTCGCGGCCCCCCGCCAGGCCGGGGGCGTCGAGTTGAAGGCCCGCGCGGTCGCGGTCGTGGCCGCGACGAAGGGCGACTACCCGCTCGGCAAGAAGGACCACGGGGTCGGCTACCTGATGGACCAGCGCCACCTGTGGCTGCGCTCGACGCGCCCGCGCGCGGTGCTCAAGGTCCGGGCCGAGGTGATCCGCGCCGCGCGCGAGCACCTCGACGGCCTGGGCTACACCTGCGTGGACGCCCCCATCCTCACGCCCGCCGCGGCGGAGGGCACCGCCACGCTGTTTCCGGTCGAGTACTTCGGCCAGACGGTGTACCTCTCCCAGACGGGCCAACTCCACATGGAGGCCGCGGCGCAGGCGCTCGGCCGGGTCTACTGCTTCGGCCCCACCTTCCGGGCCGAGAAGTCGAAGACCCGCCGCCACCTGACCGAGTTCTGGATGCTCGAGCCGGAGGCCGCGTTCGCGGACCTGGACGAGATGATGGACCTGATGGAGGGTCTGATCTCGACCGTGGTGGCCCGCGTGCTCGAGCGGTGCCGCGCCGAGCTCGACGCGCTCGGCCGCGACGTCGGGCGCCTTCAGACCTGCCGCCCGCCCTTCCCGCGCGTGAGCTACGACGAGGCGCTCGCGCGCCTGGCCGGCACGCCGGCCGAGATCCCCTGGGGCGAGGACTTCGGCGCCCCCCAGGAGGACCAGCTCTCCCTGGCCTACGACCGCCCGGTCCTGGTCCACCGCTTCCCGACCCGGATCAAGGCCTTCTACATGCGCCCCGACCCCGAGCGCCCGGAGGTCGTTCTGGGCTGCGACCTGATCGCGCCGGAAGGCTACGGCGAGATCATCGGCGGCGGCGAGCGCTCGAGCGACCTGGCCCACCTCGAGGCCCAGCTCGACCTGCACCAACTGCCCCGGGCCGCCTACGAGTGGTACCTGGACCTGCGCCGCTACGGCGCCGCGCCCTCGGCCGGCTTCGGGATGGGCCTCGAACGCGTGGTGGCCTGGATCTGCGGCCTGGACCACGTCCGCGAGGCGGCCCCCTTCGCGCGCACGATGTATAAATACTGGCTCGATAACGAACTATTTGGTAAGTAATTAAATTTTGACGCAGCATAAAGCTCCAATATTAAATATTGCAGATCATAGTTATATTTTCATATAT
>JAPKHB010000259.1:0-267 GCA_026647295.1 Planctomycetota bacterium
GAGGCTCCCCCCGTCGCCGCGCTGCTCCACGCCGGGGCCGGCAGCGTGGCGGTCCTGGAACTGCTCGTCGCACGGGGGGCGGACCCCGACGCGCGGGCGCCCGACGGCGCGACGCCGCTCATGGCGGCAGCCGTCGGCGGGGCGCTCGACGCCGTGCGCTGGCTCCTCGAACACGGGGCCGACGCCGCGGCGCGCGACGCCGCCGGGCGCACGGCGCGCGCGCGCCTCGAGCGGGTCATGGAGGAGGCCGCCCGGCCGCCCCTGCCT
>JAPKHB010000259.1:277-5775 GCA_026647295.1 Planctomycetota bacterium
CAGCGCCGACCTGAAGCGCCCCGCGCGCGAGGCCTTCGCCCAGCGGCTCCGCGCGGCCCGTACGCAGATCCTCGACCTGCTGCGCGCCGCGGGCGGCTGACGCCCGCGCGCCGCGGGCGGCTGACGCCCGCGGGCCGCGCACGGCACCCGGGGCCCTCCGACGAGGCGGCCGGCGGGCCATGGGGCCCGCCGGCCGGGGGAGCGACGACACGGGGTGTCGCGATCGGAGGTCGCCCGCGGCCGGCAGAGGCCGCGGGGTGACCGCCGCGGAACCTGGGGTCAGTCGTCGAGGATGGCGCCGAGGTCGAGGAGCTGCGTCTCGCCGCTGTGGTCGTCGACGCCGTCGTTGTCGGTGACGATCAGCACCCGGCCGTCGGCCAGGACGCAACAGCCTTCGACCTTCTCGAGAACCGCGCCCCGCGGCGCGGCCAGGTCCGGAAGGAGGTCGCGCACCAGGGTCTTGGTCAGGGCCGGAAACGCGGCGCCCTCCGGGGCGAAGGGGACGCCGGCCACGGAGACCTCGTAGAGCCGCTTGATGCGGGCGTCGGTCCCGCCCTGGTTGTCGCGCTCCAGCACCAGCAGACGCCCGCCGCCGAGCCACGTGAGTTCCGAAAGGCCGACCCAGCCGCCGTTGGGCGACTCGCGCGGATCGAGGGGGTAGCGGGCAAAGCCCCAGGTGCCCGCGAGCGTGTCGTAGCACCCGATCCGCACCCCGCCGGGCGCGTCGCCGACCCACTCGCGCTGGAAGGCGACGAAGACCTTCTCGCGCCCGTCGATCTGCGCCGCGGCGACGCCCTCCAGCCCGAAGCGCCGCTGGAGCAGGTCCGTGGCCGGCGGCAGCGGCACCGTCGCCAGGATCGCCCCGTCGCCGGCGACGCGCAGCAGCAGGTTCGTGGAGGTCACCGGGCGGGCGGGGTCGTCCACGCTGCCCCGGCCCTCGGAGACGACCCAGAAGCCGCCGCCGTGCGCGACGCTCACGCCCTCGACGTCCAGGTCGACGGGGTCACCCGCGGCGTCGCGCAAGGCGATCTCGCGGGTGATGACCGCGGGGCGGTCCGAGACGTCCAATTCGAAGAGGCGGCTGCCGCGCAGGAAGGAGTCGTGCGCCGTGTAGGCCCGCCCGGCGTCTTGCGGGTCGGCCGCCAGCGCCGAGAGGGCCACCCAGGCGATCGGCCGGCCGTTGGCGTCGTCGGCCGAGACCACGGTCGGGTAGTCGGGCTCGCCGCGCACCCGTTCGAAGATCGTGAGGACGGAACGGAACGCGGCCCCCCGGTCGTCGTTCTCGCTGGCCGTCACGAAGAGGCCGCGCTGGGGGATGGCGAGCAGCCCCTCGGGGCCCACGCCGCCCGGCAGCGCCTGCACGAAGGTGGGTCGGTCGTCGCGGTCCAGTTCGTACACGGCCACGAAACTCGCGCGCTCCAGGCCCACGAAGAGCAGCCGGTCCGGCCCGTAGCGCGCCGCTAGGATGCCCTCGGGCTCGCCGCCCTTGTTCTCGGACCGGCCCTCGGGGTAGTGCCCGATGCGCGCGGCGAGGCGCTCGAGTTCGTTGCCCGCCTCGTACACGACCGCGCCGGTGTCGGCCTCGAACAGCGTGAACCCGCGGCTCCCGCCGTCCAGGTCGCCTTCGTCCGCGGTCGCCAGGCGCCGACGCCCGATCCAGGCGATCGCGTCCGGCTCGCGGCGCACGCCGAGCAGCAGGTCGCCCTGGACGATGCGGTCGTCCTCGACCGTGTCGACGCCGTCCAGGTCGGCCGCGCCGACGCTGAAGTCGCCGACGACCGCGCCCGTACGCAGGTCCACCAGGATGACGTGGTTGTTCTCCTGACAGGTCACCGCGGCGACGTTGCGGGCGTTGACGTCCACGAACTCGGGCTCCGGGTCCTCCGGGAACCGGTCGCACACGCCGGTGAGGTCGACCGTGCGCAGGGTCCAGGCCGCCGGGGCGCCGACCAGGTCGACGATGGCGAGGAAGCCCGCGGGCGCCTGCGGGGGGGCGCCGTCCCCGAGGTCCTCGTCGCGCTGGTTCTCGATGGCGATGGCGGCGTAGCGGTGGTCCGGGCTCACCTTGATGGAGTCGGGCTGGCCGCCCAGGGCGATCGTCCGCACCACCGTGCGCGTCGCGACGTCGACGACCACGAGTTCGCCCGAGGGGTTCACGAAGTCCGGGCTCGTGTCCACGCACACGAGCGCGTGCCGCCCGCGGACGGCCACGGAGGTCGGTTCGCCGGCCAGGGCGAGGACCCCGGCCGGGAGCGGGTTCGTGGGGTCCGTGATGTCGACGAAGCCCAGGCGCTCCTGCGCCGCGTCGGTGTACAGGAGGGTGCGCCCGTTCTCGGACGCCGCGACGATCTCGCACACCGTCTCCTCCTCGACGCTGCCGTTGCGGAAGACGGGGAAGGTCGCCACGCGGCGGAAGGCCCACCCGGACCCGCGCCAACAGGACCGCTCGAAGCCCTTGTCGGCCGCGGGCGGCGCCGCGCCCGGCCGCTCCTTCGCCCAGCCGGCCAGCGGGCCGGTCAGAAGGGCTGCCGTCGCCAGCAGGCCCAGGATCATGCGCTTCGTCATCGGGGTCTCCCGTGGACCGGAGGGGCTCGCCGCGCGGGGGGCCGGCCGGTCCTCGCCGGGCTTCCCGCGCTGTGCGGGCACCCTAGGCGGCGTGCATGAGCCCTTTCGATGCGGCCGATGAACGCCGCGGAAAGACGCCGGCGGACCCGTCGATCCCCTCCGAGCGGCGGGCGTCCGGGCGCCCTACTCGCCCAGGTGCCCGCGCAAGGGGGGGGCGAGGTGGGCCGGGCCCGACGCGAGCCACTCGCGCAGCGCGTCGTCCCAGGCCTCGGGGGTCCGGCACTCGCGGATCTCCGCGAGCACGGACTCCACAAACCCTTCGTACTCCTCCTCCTCCTCGCGGCCGTGCGTCGGCGGGGGCCTCGCCCCCAACACGCGCGCCGAGACCGCTTCCCAGAGGACGCCGCCCGGCCGGCCATGGGCCTCCAGCGCGATGTCGATCACGCGCGACGCGGCGTCCTCCGGAGCCGAGCGGACCAGGTCCACGAGCGCATCCATGAGTTCGCCCAAGCACTCGGGCTCCGCGCCGGCCAGGGCGAGCGCCCGCGCCTGGGCCCAGGGCTCGCCCGAGGCCAACGCGTCCCGCAGGGCGTGAACCTCGAGCGGAACGCCGTCGATGCGCGCCAGGGCCCGCCGGGCCGCCAGACGGGTCAACGGGTCCGTGGCGGACGAGGCGGCGAGCACCTCCGGCCGGGCCGCGCGGGCGTCGGGTCCCCACGCGGCGAACACCTCGCAGACCTCGGCGCGCTCGATGGCGTTGGCCAGCAGCCACCGCAGGGCCTGGAGCAGCGCGGGCCGCGGTCGGGTCTTCTGCAACTGCGGGATCCACGCCTGCCGGACCGGGGCGTGGTCGAGGTGTTGCACCAGGTCCTGCAACAGGTCGGGCTCCGGCTCGGCGTCCAGGTAGTGGATGAGCGCGTTTCGCCCGGCGATCAGGTCCGCGTCGTCGCCCTCGAGCGCCGTGCGCAGGCCCGCCAGGGCTGCGTCGGCCACGCGCCGCGGCGGCGGCGTCAGGGCCCACCCGGAGGCCCGCGCGAGGAGCGCGTGGACGGAGGTTGCGGGTTCGATGAGCGCGGCCGCGATGGCCTCCTCCGGTGCGCGCCACAGGTTCCTCACCGTGGCCTCCCAGGCCGCGACGCGCACGCGGGTGTCGGCGTCTTCGTAGCGGGCGACCAGGTACGGGGGCGGCCGGGAGCGCAACGCCTCGTGCCCGGGGTGCGCCGCGCGATCGGCCGCGGCGAGCAGCGCGAGGCGCAACGAGGTCGTCGGGCGCACAAGGCGCGCCTCGGTCGCCTCCGGCGACGCGGCCCACGCCGGCCCGCCCTCCAGGACGAGGCGCCGCAGGATCAACTCGCGGATGCGCGGGTCGGGCTCGGCGTCCAGGATGCCCTCCAGCGCCGCGGCGTCGCGGGCGCCCACGACGGCCGCACCCCGTGCCAGCGGCGGGTCCTGCGGCCTCCACGCCAGCGTCGGGTCCGCCGACGCACCCCGCGGGTGCGCGAGCAGGAGGGCCCGGGCGAGCGGATCGCCCGGCGGGCCCAGGCCCGGGAGCGGGGCCGGCGGGTCCGCGGTCTCGGCCAGCGCGAGCAGCGCCAGCGCGGCGACCCGCTGCGCGGCGGGCGAGGGATCAGGGCCACCGAGCAATCGGGCCGCGCGGGCGGCGCCGTCGTCCGCCGCCCCTTCCGTGCCGAGCACCGTCGCCCAGGCGCGCGCGGCGGGGGCGTCGTCCGGCGCCGGCCCAAGCGCCGCCGCCACGGCGGCCAGGACGAGTTCCGGCACGTCGGGTCCGGCGGGTCGAAGGGCCTCGGCCAACGTCGGCTGGGCGGTGGGCGCGTGGGGCACGGCGCAGGCCACCAGCCAGCGGCCCACGGGGGCGGCGACCAGCCACCCCTCGTCGTCCGGATGCCCCCAGCCTTGCGAGATCCGGGCGCGGACGACGTGCGCGCCGGGAAGTCCGGCCACGGCGAGCGGGGCTTGGTCGGAGGCCGCCTGCTGCACGAGCCCGATCGGCGCCCCGAACACATCCTTCAGGCCGGGCGCCGAGGCGGCGCGCCGGAGGATCCGGTCCCGCCAGGCCAGCGCCTGCGCGTCGGTCCCGCACTGAACGACGAGCAGATGGGTGTTGGGCTCCGCCCAGCGCGCCCTGGCCGCGAGCCAGGCGGCCGCTTCGACGCCCTGAAGCGGATCCGGCCCCGCATCGACCCAACCCCACACGCCCGCGACCAGGTCCACGCCGGCCGGCCGTCGCTCAGGTTTCACTTCGTCGATGCCCCACGCAGCCAGCCGGGCTCCCAGGCCGGCCAGGGGTGAGCCCGCTTCCCGCGTGGCGGCGTCCCGCGAGAAGGCCACCGCGCGCTCGATCGCCGCCTGTCCGAGTCCACTCCCCGCCACGGCGGCGAAGTGGCGTTCGCCGGCCTCGTCCAGGAGGGCCTCGCCCTCCGCCAGGTTCCGCGCGGCCTCAAGCGCGCGCCCGAGGCCGGCCGCCTGCGCCGCCAGGCGCTCGACGCGGGCGGCGTGGCCCCGGGCCAGGAGCCTTGTGCGCGCGTTGCCCACGCCCGGGCGCCCTTCGGCCTGGAACCGCAAGCCGTGCCGGTCCTGCTCCAGATGGGCGTGATCGCGAACGAAGGTGAGCACGAGCACGGGATCGATGAGGTCGGGCGCGAACCGGACGAAGGCCTCCGGAACGAGCGCCAGACGGCGCCGCGCGGGATCCGGCGCCGTGCGCAGCCCCTGCTCGCGGAACCGCTCCACGTCCCACAGCACGCCGATGGGCGTCGCCATCCACGGGAGCGCCCGCGACGGCCCGGCCCGCGCGGCCCTGCTCGCGACCCCGCACGGCGCCGTCGCGACCCCCGCCTTCATGCCCGTCGCCACCTACGGCGCGGTGCGCGGGATCGAGGCCGAGAGCCTGCGCGGGATCGGCGCCTCGATCC
>JAPKHB010000026.1 GCA_026647295.1 Planctomycetota bacterium
CACCTGGCCAACGTGGTGGACGACCGCCTCATGGAGGTCACGGACGTGATCCGCGCCGAGGAGTGGATCACCTCGACGCCCAAGCACCTGCTGCTGTACGAGGCCTTCGGGTGGCCCGCGCCGCGCTTCTACCACATGCCGCTCCTGCGCAACGCGGACCGCACCAAGATCTCCAAGCGCAAGAACCCCACCTCGTTGATCTGGTACAAGGAGAGCGGCTACCTCCCCGAAGCCCTGGTCAACTTCCTCGCCCTGATGGGCTATTCGCACCCCGAGGGCAAGGAGGTCTTCTCCCTGGCGGAGATGATCGAGACCTTCGACCCCGCGCGGTTGAGCACCACGAGCCCCGTGTTCGACCTGGACAAGCTCCTGTGGATGAACGGCGAGTACGTCCGCATGGACCTCCCGGACCGGCTGGCCGACCGCCTGGTCGAGCACCTCGCCTACCGCGGGGGCCGGGGCACGCCGCCCGTGGCGGGCGAGGGCGAGTTGCGCGCCTGGGCCGAAGCGCGCGGGGGGCTCGGGGCCGCCCCCGTCCGGGACTTCGTGCGCCGCACCATCCCCCTGGTCCAGGAGCGCATCAAGCGCCTGGACGAGTACGCCCCGCTCTGCCGCTGCTTCTTCGCCACGGAGGTCGGGGGCTACGCTGCGGAAGACCTGCTGCCCAAGGGCCGCGACGCCGCGTGGACGGCCGCGGCGCTCACGCAGGCGGCCGCCGCGCTGGGGGCGGTCGAGCCCTTCGAGCCCGCAGGCATCGAGGGCGCCCTGCGTTCGCTGTGCGAAGCGGCCGGGTGGAAGTCCCGCGACCTCTTCCAGCCCGTGCGCGTGGCGGCCACGGGGTCGGCGGTCAGTCCGCCCCTGTTCGAGACCCTGGCGCTGATCGGCCAGGCGACGAGCCTCGCCCGCCTGCACGCCGGCGCGCGCCGCCTGGCCTGACCCCGCCGGTCAGTGCTGCTCCCACCGCAGGGTGGCGGGCAACTCGGGGCGTTCGCGGCGGTACCAGCCCTCGCGGGTGACCAGCACGAGCCCGCCGCTCTCCGCCTTCTGCAGCGTGCCGCGCACGACCACCAGGTCGAGCAGGCGCAGGCCCAGGTCGGAGGTCTCGACGACCTCGCCGTCCGCCCCGTGCAGTTCGACGGGGAGCGAAGCGTCGTTGGCCTCCTGGGGCCGGCAGCAGTAGTCCCAGGGGGTGAGGCAACCGTCTTCCATGGTGCAGTCCTCGGCCCCGCAGTACGGCACCCGGTCGTCGGTGAGCGTAAGGGCCCCGAAGCCGGGCTCGAAGTCCCGAAGCCGGCCGACGATGGTGACTTCCTGGCCGGCCTCAAGGCCCCGGGCGTCCCGCACCCCCACGGCCCCCTCGGGTTCCGCCGCGAGCAGCCAGGCCGGCGCCGCGGGCGCCGACGAAGCCCCTTCGGCGGACGGGCCGCCCGAAGCGCCGGGGTCGCCCTCGCCGCCGCAGGCGGCCAGCAACCCGCACAGGGTCAACGTGACGATGGTTCTCATGTTCGTCCTCCAAGGGCATCGGTAAGGGGCATGCGCGCCGCGCGCAACGCCGGGATCAGACCGCCCCCCAGGCCGGCCAGGAGGCCGCCCAGGAGACCGGAGAGTCGTACGTTCGGCGAGAGGTCCAGGTAGAAGGCCCCCATGGGGAACTTGAGCGGGACCTCGCCGAAGAGCCCCGCCGCCCAGAAGCCCAGGATCCCCCCGATCAGCCCGAGCAGGAGCGCCTCTTGCAGGAGCGCCGCACCCACGGCCAGCGGGCCGTAGCCCAGGGCCCGCAGCGTCCCCACCTCGCGGGTGCGCGCGAGCACCGCGGCGAACATGGTGTTCGCGCAGGCGAAGACGCCGCCGACCAGGACCAGCGCGGCCATCACCCAGGCCAGGAGGGTGATGGGGCGCAGGGCCCGTTCCAGGGTTTCGAACAACTTCGTCTCGGGGATGCCCGCGATCTCATACGCCACGCCGTTGCGGTTGATCCACAGCAGCGCCCGCTTCATGTTCTCCTTCGCGTCCATGCGCACGGCCACGCACGACACGTCCGTACGGCCGGTCGCGAGCATCACGTCGTCGAGCCGCCCCCAGAGCTCGGCCTCGAGCACGGTGCCGGGGGCGGCGAAGCGCCCCACGATGCGCCAGGTGCGGTTCTCCAGCGCCAGGTCGCGCCCCACCGCCAGGTCGGACTCGGCGAGGCCCATCTTCGAGGCCGCGAGCCGCCCGACCATCAGCTCGCCCGGCTCGCGGGGCTCCCGACCCTCGATCAGGGTGATGCGCCGGTGCACGAGGAACGCGGCGGGGGTGAATCCGCGGAAGTGGGCGATCGAGTCGCCCTTGCGGGAGGAGAGGTGCAGTTCGACGGACGCCGCCCGCACGCCGTCCTCCTGGTGCACGTGGGGCAGGCTCGCCGCCACGGCCTCGGCGTGGTTGCGCGTGATGATCGACCGGATGAGGTCGTGTTCGCCGCTCGCCCCGACGACCACGAGCACGTCGTCCGCGGCGGTCTGGGCCGCCGTGCGCTCGAGCCCCTGCGCGAAGCCGCCCATCAGCACGACCAGCAGGCTGATGAGCGCGACGCCCAGCAGGGTGGCGAGCGTGCGCCCCCAGCGCCGCCACAGGTTGCGCAGCACGTAGTGGAACGGGAGCATCACTCCGCCTTGAGCGCCACGGCCAGGGGCCGGCGCAGGACCTGGAGCGCCGGGGCCAGCGCGGCCACGCCGCCCACCGCGGCGGCCGTGGCCAGCGCGCCCAGGACGATCCGCGGGTCGGGCAGCACGTCAATGCCCCATCCCTCCACCCCCAGGGTGAGGGGGAACTGGTGGAGCGCCAGGGCGACCGCGCCGACCCCCAGCAGGCCGCCGGCCACGGAGAGCAGCACGCTCTCCACCAGCACCAGGCCGGCCAGGGACGCGCGGCCGACCCCGATCGTCTCCATCACCGCGAGTTCCGCCTGGCGGGTCTGCGCGCTGATGGCCACGGTGTTCGCCAGGATCAGCACCACCACGAGCACCGCCAGGTAGCCCAGGACGCGGGCAAAGTCCACGACCTCCGCCACCTCGCCCACGGCCCCCTGCACGAAGGCCTGCATCGGCTTGGTGTCCGTGGGCTGCTCGTCCGTCCGGAAGTGGGCGTCGATGGCCTGGGCCACCTGCTGGGGGTCGGCCCCGGGAGCCAGGCGCACGAAGAACTCGGTGGCGATGCCGCGCTGCTTGCGCACCTGTTGGAGCTGGGCCAGGTCGACGAAGGCCACGTTGTCCACGCCGGCCCCCGCCGAGGTCACGATGCCGCGCACCTCCACGTCCACGCCCGACAGTTGCAGGCGGTCCCCGGGCTCCAGCCGGCGGCGCTCGGCCAGCCGGCGGCCCACCAGGGCACCGTCGCCGCGCTCCGACCACCCGTCCTTGGTGCCGCCCAGCAGTTCCAGGTCGTGGATCTGTTCCAGCGTCGCGGGGGTCACCCCGTGCAGGGTGACCAGGTCCAGGTTCGCGCGGCACGAGTTGATGTAGAGCAGCGTGGGGAGCACCGCCTCCACGCCCTCGAAGCGCTCGATGTCCCGGGCGTAGCGCTCCGGCAGGAGGGAGGTCAGGGGGCAGAAGCGGCTCGACTGGAAGACCACCAGCACCGGCTGGTCGGCCGCCTCGTTCATGCGGTCGACCCCGCCTTCGAGCATCCGCACGAAGGCGAACAGGGCCAGCGCCAGCGCCGTGCCGAGTACGGTGAGCGAGGTGCGCAACCGCGCGCGCACCACGGTGCGCTTCACGTAGACGAGCAGACGGAGAAACGCGCTCACGGGGACACCTCCACGGGACGGGCGGCCTCGTCGGCCTCGATGCGCCCCTTGTCCAGATGGATGACGCGGCCGGCGACGCCGGCCGCCCGGGGATCGTGCGTGACCATCACGAGGGTCTGGCCGAAGCGCTCGTGGAGGGCGGCCAGGAGCCGCAGGATCGACTGCGCGGCCTGCGCGTCCAAGTTGCCCGTCGGCTCGTCGGCCAGGAGCAGTTCGGGTCCGGCCACGATCGCCCGCGCCACGGCGACGCGCTGCTGCTGGCCGCCGGAGAGCTGGCGGGGCAGGTGCGTGGCCCGGTCCGAGAGGCCCACCGCGTCGAGCGCGACCGCCACCTTGCGGGCCCGCTCGGCGCGCGAGAGCCGCATCAGGAGGAGCGGCATCTCGACGTTCTCGGCCGCCGTGAGCACGGGGATCAGGTTGTACTGCTGGAAGACGAAGCCGACGTGACGGTTGCGCCAGCGGGCGAGCGCGCGCGTCGTGAGCGCCGAGACCTCCGTCGGGCCCACGCGGACGGTGCCCGCGGTCGGGCGGTCGATGCCCGCGATCAGGTTGAGCAGCGTCGTCTTGCCGCTCCCGCTCGGGCCCATCAGGGCCACGAACTGGCCCCGGGCGATGGAGAGGTCGAGGTGCTCCAGGGGCGTGACGTCCTCGCCCTTCGTGGGGAAGGTCTTCGTGACGCGCCGCACCTCGATGAACGGGGGGGCGGCGCCCGGGACGGCGACCGGGGGGGCGCTCGGGACGGGGTGGGTCACGGCAGTTCTCCTTCCACGCGCTCGCCGTCGACGACGGCGTCGAGGATCACCTTCGAGGAAAGGCCCAGGTCGCCCTCGACCACCGCGAGGTCGCCGCGGCCTTCCAGCACGCGCACGGGGACGCGTCGCGCGCGCCCGCCCCCCCGCGGGTCCAGCACGAAGACGGCGTCCCCGCGCACGGCGGTCGCCGGCACGAGCCAGCGGAGCGGCCCGCCGGCCGCGGCGGTCTCGGCGGAGCGGCGGCGCACGAAGCGCGCCTTGACGAGCATCTCGGGGCGCAGGCGCGGATCGGGGTCCTCGATCTCGACCTTCACCTGCAGCATGGCCTTGTTGATGTCCGCCTCGTGCACCAGGCGATCGACGCGGCCCGCGAGCGTGTGGCCCGGCAACGCGTGCGGCTCGAGCTCGACGGGGTCGCCGGCCTGGAGGCCCACGACCTCCGCGTAGGGCACGTCGACCCGCGCTTGCAACTGCGCGGGGTCGTAGAGGGTCACCAGGACGCCGGTCGCGCGGTTGAGCAGGCCCGTGCTCCCCTTCCCCTCGGCCTCGCCCTTGAAGTCGCCCTCGGGGCCCACGCGCGCGCCGGGGGCGCAGTCCACGCGCATCACGACCCCATCCATCGGCGCGCGCACCTCCAGGTGCTGCGCATTGCGCTCGGCGATCTGAAGGCGCGTGCGGGACAGGACGAGGTCGGCTTCGCGCACGGCGCGCCCGGCGCTCGCCCGGCGCAGGTCGCCGGCCAGGCCCCGCGGGTCCTCGGCCCCCTCGACGGCGACGGCCCGCTCGGCCTCGGCCTGGGCGCGCTCGCGCTGCGCCGCCTCGAGCCCGGCGCGGGTGGCCTCCCAGCGCGCGTGCGCCGCCGCCTCCCGGGCCCGGGCGCGCTCCAGCGCCGCCGGGGCGTCGCCGCCGGCGCGGGCGAGGTCTTCGAGGGCCGAGCGGTCGACCCGGGCCTCGGCCAGGTCGGCCGCCGCGGCGGCGACCTGCGCGCGAGCCTCCGCCTCGCGCGCCGTGGCGACGGCCACCAGCCCCTCGGCGGTCACCCGGCGCCCGCGGGCCTCCAGGCGTTGTTCGAGGATGGCCCGGGCCACCTCCTCGTCGGCCTGGGCCTCGGCCACCAGGGCCTCGGCCAGCCCGAGCGCGCTGCGCGCCTCGACGAGCGCGTTCTCGACGTCGAGGTTGCGTAGGACCGCGATCCGGGTCCGGTCGCGCTCCACGCGCTGGCCCTCCAGCACCTCGAGCCGTTCGACGATGCCCGAGACCAGGGGCCGCACGCTGACGGGGAAGGGCCGGGCTTCGATCCACCCGGCGGCCTCGACCCGCACGGCCCCCTGGGGCACACCGCCCGCCCCCTCGCCCGCGGCGCGCACGGCCGCCAGCGCCACGCGCCGGGGCGGAAAGAGGATCGGCTCGAGCAGCGCATAACCCAGCCCGAGCAGGCCGACCGCCACGATCCACAGCGTGAGCCGGGCCAGCCAGGGCGAGCGCCCGCCGGGCACCGGCGCGGGTCCCTCGGCGCGGCGCAGGACCTCCAGGTCGGGACCCGGCGGGTCGCCGGGCCGCAGGACGTCGGCGGGGCGGCTCATCGGCGCGCCTCCATCCAGGCGGGCGACGGCCAGCCGGCCGCGCGGGCGGCCCGCACCCGGTCGCGGGCGTGCTCGACGCTGGTCTCGCGCACCCGGCGGGCGGCGCCGACCTCCTGCCCGGCGGCGAGCACCAGGGCGGCGAAGGCCTGGGGGTCCGTGCGCGCACGCTCGGCTTCGGCCTGCAGGAGCGCGCGGGCGGCCTCGCGGGCGGCCTGCGCCCCTTCCAGTTCGGCTTCTGCTTCCTCCAGTTCGATGCGCGCGGCCAGCGCTTCGTGCAGCGCGCCCTGCACCGCCGCCTCCATGCGGTGCCAGGCCCCCTCGCGCGCAGCATGCCGCGCGCGGGCCTCGGCCGGGGCGCCGAGCGGCAGGCGCACGCGCACCATCTGCATGGGGATGGAGAGGTCGACGTTGCCGCCGACCCCCACCATCAGCGCGGGCCACTGCTCCTTCACGGCGCGGTAGTAGTCGCGGTCGGCGACGACCCAGGCGGCCAGCGCCTGCTTGAGGTCGCCGCGGGCCAGCAGCAGCCGCTCGGGGTCGCCGGGCTCCAGCGCCGGCCAGTCCGGCGGGGGGTCCTCGGGCCGGGGTTCGTGGCCCGGGTCCGCGCCGAGCAGTTCACCGATGCGCCGGCGCGCCTCGCGCAGGCGGGACCGCACCACGGCCTCCTCCGCCCGCGCCTCGGCCAGGGCCGCGCGGCCGGCGGCCAACGCGGCGCCCGGGAGGAGCCCGGCCCGCTCGTAGGCGTCCAGGTCCAGCGCCGGCACGGGCGACTCGAGGCGGCGCAGGGTGGCCTCGACGAGGAACGCCTCGGCCAACTCGCCCACCAGCGTGCGCGCGCGGGCCTCCAGGGCGCGCACGCGCTCGTCGAACACCGCCCGGGCGAGGGCCGTTCGCGCCCGCTGGGGGCCGACGCCCAGCAGCGAGAGCACCTCGCCTTCGAGCAGGGTCTCGCCGGCGCGCCCGTCCATGATCTCCATGTTCGGGAACAGCGGCTCGGGGCCGGGCCGGCGGTTGACCGCCAGCGCCTCGGCGCGCAGCGCCTTGAGCTCGGGGTGGCGGGCGACCAGGAGCCGCACGGCCGTCTCGAAGGAGAGCGGACCCTCGGGCAGCGGTGCCACGGAGCGACGGGCGGTCTCGAGACTCGCCCGCGCGGGCCGGTAGGCCGCGCACGCCCCCAGGAGGAGCATGGCGGACACGGCGAGCAGCGCCGTGCGGGGGGGAATGGGCATGGGACTTTGATCCTGGACGAAGACGGACGCGGGGGAGAACCCTCGCGCGCCAGCCGCCCCGACGGCGGCGGCGCGCCCTAGCGCAGCGTCCGGAGGATCAAAGCAGGAGCGCGAGCCCCACCGTGGGCCCGTAGCGTCCCGAAACCGGTGGGAGGAATGGCGGGTCGGCGGAGTGGCGCATCGTCTGCGCCGCGCCGGCGAGGACCGGGGGCGCGACGGCGACGGCCAGCGACCCTCCGAGCGCCGGTCCCCCGTCCAGGGGGCCGGCGTCGGGCAACTCGACGGCGAGGCTCGGCGCAGGCAGCGCGCGCTTGCAGCCGCCGAAGGCCGTGCACGGGCAGGAGCAGGGCTCCTCGTCGGCGGGCGCGCCGGCCGGCGCGGGGTCGCCGCAGCATCCGGCCCGGCAGGCGTGGGTTCCACCCTGGGGCTGTGCCCCCCGGATGTGCTCCTGGCCGAGCCCGCAACGCGAGGCCCGGGGCTCGCCGGCGGCCAGACACTCCGCCAGGACGCAGGGGAACGAGATCCACCAGGCCATGAGCAGGCCGCAGAGGACGCTCGTCGCACGGGTGGGGAACCGGCGCATCGGTATCCCACTATACGCCGCCGGCGGGCCTGCGGCCAGCCGAGGCCCCTTGGAGCCGGGGCGCACCGCGGCCCCCCCCGCTACCTGGGGGGCTGGGGCGGGACCTCGGGGGTCCCCTCGCCGTCCTTGGCCGGTTCCTTGTCCTTCTCCGCGGCGGAGGCCTTGGCCTTGGCCTCGGCCTCCTCCTCGCGGATGCGCTCGAGTTCGGCCTGCCCGCTCTTGAGCGCGCGTTCCATGGTCGGCACGGCGATCTTGAGGGGCAGGAGGAAGATCCGCTGGCTCTCGCCCCCCACGCTCTGCTGCATGGCCACGACCCCGGCCACGGCCCCGTCGGCCGCGTAGAGCGGCTCGCCGACGTTCTCGCCGCCGCCCGCCAGGACCCACATGTCCCGGGGCTTGGTCACGGTGCCCACCACCCGCACCTGGCCCACCACGGGGGCGTGGTCGAAGCCCTCCTCCAGCCGCGTGACCCCGTAGAGGCGCTGGCCCACCTTGGGATCGGCCCGTCGCGAGAGGTCGAGCGCCACCGGGGTCTTGCCCTCCAGGTCCTTGATGAGCAGGAAGGCGAGCCCGAGCTTGCTGTCCGTGGCGCCCAGGATCGCGGCGTACTCCCGGGTGTCGCCCGGGAAGACGATGCGGATGTCGGACGGCACGGAATTGGACTCGACGCCCTCCATGCGCATGCCGCGCATCATGTGCGAGACGTCCACGATGGCCGAGGGGACCATCACCAGGCCGGCGGGATCGACGACGACGCCGGTACCCGTCTGGTTCACCTGGCGCGGCGGCATGGCGTTGCCCTGGAAGGTGATGTTCACGGTCAGCGTCAACTTGACCGACACGACGGCGCCGGCCTTGGCGGTGGCCAACTGCTCGTAGACGGCGGCGTCGTCCTCGCTGGCGCGCGCGGAAAGGGGCGCGAGGGCCCACAGGGCGGCGAGCGCGCTCGCCGCGAGTCGGATGCGCATGGGAAGAGGCTCCTTGGGCCGGCTACTCGGAGGGCCAGTCCGGCTTCATGAACACGAACGCGGTCAGCGCCCGGCTGCGCCGGACGAAGACCTGCACGCGCTCCGGCCGCTCCTCGGCCAGGCGCTTGCTCATCTCCTTGAACTCCTTGAGCGTGCGCACGGGCTCGCCCTGGATGGTGAGGATCACGTCGCCCACGCGCAGGTCCGCCACCTGCGCCCACGAGCCGTTCTTCACCTCGGCGACCAGCAGCCCACGGAAGTCGGGCGCGAGGTCCCGCTCGACGCGGTCGACGAAGCCCAGTTCCCGCACCTTGTACTCCAGCACCGCGTCCTCGGCCGTATCGACCTCGGCGGCGGTCTCGGGGGTCTCCTGGAGCGGCACCTTGACCTCGACCTCCTTCCCGTCCCGCAGGAGGGCGAGGCGGGCGTCGGCGCCGATGTCGAGGTCTTCGACCTTCAGCATGAGCATCCGCGCGTCCTGCGGACGGTAGGCCTCCAGCGCCTCGCCGTTGAGGGCGACGATGACGTCGCCCACGCGAAGACCCGCCTTCTCGGCTTCGGTGCCCGGCAGCACCCAGCTCACGCGATAGCCCTTGCGCCCCTCGAGCCCGATGGCCTTGGCCACCTCCGGGGTGAGCACCTGCGTGCGCACCCCCAGCCAGGCCTTGGACAACTCGGCCGAGCCGCGCCGGCGGGGCTTCTCGCTCAGGTCCAGCACCGTGACCAGGTCGTGCTTGCCGCGCCGGAAGCGCACCGCGAGGTCGCTCTGGCCCGCGTGCCGCTTCACGAGCCCCACGAAGCCGGCGAGGTCCTCCACCGGCTCCCCGCCGACGGCCAACACGACGTCGCCCCCCTCGAGCGCGGGCTTGGCGGCGTCCGGCGGCGATCCGGGGCGGATCGTGCGGACGACCACGCCCTGGTCGTGGTCCAGGCCCTGCGTCACCGCCATGAGTCCGGTGATGTCCATCACGCTCACGCCCCATTCGGCGATCGCCCGCTCCTCGCCCACGAAGCGCTCCATGGGCGCCACCATCACCTCCACCACCGAGAGGTCGCCGCCGCGCTCGTAGGCAAAGCGCGCCGGGCGCCCCGCCGGCAGGTCCGCGATGCGCGACAGCGCCCCTGGCACGTGCTCGAGGGTCTCCACGTCCAGGTCGACGCCCTCCACGCGGGTCAGGATGTCGCCCGGGGCGAGGCCCGCCTTCTCGGCGGGGCTCCCGGGCAACACGCTCGCGATCAGCGCGCCCTTGCGCCGGCCGAGCGGCGCCACCGGGTCGAGGGAGACACCGATCCAGCCCCGGCGCACCTCCCGGAAGGTGAGCGCCTGGTTCAGCACCTTCTTCACCGTGTTGGCGGGCACGGCGAACCCCATCCCGCCGCCGCCGCGCGTGTTGATCCCGACCACCTCGCCCTTGAGGTTGCACAGCGGCCCGCCCGAGTTGCCCGGGAGGATCAGCGCGTCGTGCTGGATCCAGTGGTTGAACAGCCCGGTGAGGTTGCCCCCGCCGAAGTCGAACGACTGGATGCTCGACCCGGTGAAGTTGGTGAAGACGCGGCTGGTGTTGGAGACGATGCCCAGCGTGATGGAACTGCTCAAGCTCAAGGGGTTGCCCAGCGCCATCACGTGGTCGCCGACGCGCAGTTGGGCGCTGTCGCCGAAGGGCGCGAAGGGCAGCGGCTGGGTCGGGTCGGGGCGCTGCTCCATGCGCAGCTTGAGCACGCACAGGTCCGTGAGCGGATCCGCGACCACGACGTCGGCGTCGATGACCTCGCCGCTGGGGAGCTTGCAGGTCGCGCGGGTGGCCTCGCCGGCGACGTGCCAGTTGGTCACGACGTGCCCGGCGGGGCTCACGATCACGCCGCTGCCCGCGCCCAGGCCGCGCTCTTCGCGCCCCTGCACGAACTGGCGCGAGACGACGCTGATGTTCACCAGCGAGGGGTAGATCTTGTCGCGGGCGAAGGCGACCGCCTCGCGCAGGCGGTCCTCCTCGCCGGCGTGCCCCGCCGGCGCAAGGAGTCCGAGGGCCAGGGGGAGGAGGAGGGCGGCCAGGCGCCGCGGACCTCCGCAACGAGAGGACCCAAGCATCCGGACTCCTTTGCGTCACTGGGGCGGAGGCCACAAGTGTAGGCCCCGCGCCCGCGGGCGCCGACCCTGGCCCCAGGGCGGCGCCCCGCCCGCGGAGCGACGACGGACGGGGGGAACATCACGCCCCTGGCGCGGGGGAACTCCGGGCGCCCCCTCCCGGTGCACCGCACGGCCCGACCTCCGACCCCTGATCGCATGCCCCCGCGGGCATGCGTTCAGCCCCTTCGACCTCGCGCGGCGCGTCCGGCGCGAAAGCGCCCCCCTCCCGGCGCGCGGCCGGTCCGCCGCCCGGAGGCGTGAACGCTCACCGCCGGGCGAGGCTGGGATCGGGAGGCAGGGCCGGGGGCGGGAGCGCCACGTCGGCCGAGGGGTCGGACGACGCACCGGGCAGGCCGTAGGCGCCGGGCTCGGCGTCGGGGTGGCGCACCACGTGGGTCGGAACGCGCGGAGCGCGCACCTCGACCCGCACGAAGGCCGGCCCCTCCTCCCCCGGCGCGCGCGCACCGGCCAGGATCGCGTAGGTGCCGGGGCGGGGCGTGGTGAAGGTGAGCGTGAGCGTGCCGTCGGCGCCGTGGCTCACCCGCGGCGGAAGGGCCCCCGGCGGCACCTCCGCGGGGTCCAGCGCCCGGCCGCCCCAGGGGTCTTCCACGCCTTCGATCTGGGGGACGACGCCGCCCTGGCGCGGGGTGACCTTCACCACCACCAGCGCGTGGCGGGGCGCGGGGACGTAGACCGGCACGGGCTCCGCCGCCGAGAGGTGGATGGCGCGCGGGGTGACCTCGGGGAAGCGCAGCGAGTGTTGGAAGCGGTAATAGACCTCTTCCCCGCCCGCCGCGGGCACGACGCGCACCTTGTAGGTGCCCGTGCGCGTGAGCACGACCCCGCGCACGAGCGTGGTCGCGGCGCCGCGCGCGGTGGCCCGCCCCACGGCCACGGGAACGGCCTGGCCCTCGGGATCGAAGAGCGACACCTCCGGCGCGCTCGCGTTGCCTCGGTCGGCCTGCACGCTGAAGTCGAGGATCGAGGACTCGACGCCCTCGAAGGTGAAGGCCTGCTCGCTGCGGCCCGCGGGCAGCCGGCCCTGGAGGCTCGCGCCGGGCTCCACGCTCGTGCCGATGCTCTGGCCGGGGCGCGTACGGCAGGCGCCCAGGCCGAGCGCGAGCACGGCGGCGGCCAGCCAGGCCCGGCCGGCGGGCGGGCGCGGGTGCGCAGGGCGCAAGGGGGTGGAACGGGCGGCGGAGCGGGCGGCGCGGTGCGGCATGATGACCTCCGGGACAGGGCGGCGGCGGCCGCGCCGTTGCGCGGCACCCCGACCCTCCATCCGTCGGAGGTCAGTCTAGCGTGTCGCGCGCCTCTGCCTACAGGCTATTGTGTGCAATCGGCGCATGGGACCCAACGGGTGGCGCCGGGCTGGTCGCCGACGTCGAGACCTTCGCCGCCCACGGCGCCCGGGCCTGCGGCGTCGTGACGGCCCTCACCACGCAGGGGCCCGCGGGCGTGGCCGGGGTGACGCGCCGGCCGGCCCGGGAGGTGCGGGCGGAACTCCTGGCGCTCGCCCGGACCGAAGCGCCTGCCGCGTTCAAGGTGGGGGTGGTAGCCAGCGCGCCGGTCGCGCGGGTGCTGGCCGCGCTGCGCGCCCGCCTCGGACCCGGCCCGTGGGTTGTCGACCCGGTGCTGGAAGCCGGGGCGGGCGGGCGCCTGCTCCCGCGCCGCGCGCAGCCCGGGCTCGAGGTCCTGCTGCGGCGCGCCGACGTGGTCACCCCCAACGTGCCGGAGGCGCTGGCCCTGCTCGGCCGGCCGCGGCGCCCGCGGGGTCTCGACCCGCTCGCCCTGGCCCGCCACCTCCACCGGCGTCTCGGCGGACCCGCCGTCCTGCTCAAGGGCGGCCACCAGCCGGGGCGTGCGATCGTGGACGTGCTGGTGGGGCCCGGCCTGGAGCGGCGCTGGTCGCACCCCCGCCAGGCCGGCCCCACCCTGCACGGAACCGGCTGCACGCTGGCCAGCGCCCTCCTGGCCCGGCTGGCAGAGGGGCAACCCCTGGACGCCGCCGCGGAGGGGGCGATCGGCTACGTGCAAGAGGCCATCGCGACGACCCACGCGCAGGGCCACTGGTGCCTGCGGCGGCCCCCGGCCGCGCCGTAGGCTTTCGTTCGCGTACCCCGGCGCGCCGCCCGCGGGCCTTTCGCCCGCGGGCGCGGATGAGTACGCTGGCGCCTCCCGCGGGGAAGGGATCCCAAGGACCACGGCGTGAAGATCGCGATCGTCGGCGCAGGCGTCCTGGGCACGGCGTTGGGGATCCTGCTCAAGCGGGTGGGCTACACGATCACGGCGGTCTCCAGCCGCAATCGCCGGCGGGCGCAGGACGCCATCGCCTCGATCGGCGAGGGGCAGCCGCTCGGCGACCCCGGCTCCGCGGCGCGGGACGCCGACCTGGTCTTCCTTGCCGTGCCGGACCGGGCGATCGCCGCGGTGAGCCTGGAACTCGCCTCGGCCGGGACGCTGCGCCAGGGGGCCGTCGTGGCCCACCTGGCGGGCGGGCTCCCGGCCGGCGTCCTGGCGGGGGTCGTGGCCGCCGGCGGCCTGCGGGGCTCGATGCACCCGCTGCAGAGTTTCGCCGACCTGCAGACCGCGGTGCGCCTCCTGCCCGATGCCTTCTTCTTCCTGGAGGGGGACGAGGAGGCGGTCGACGTGCTGCGCACGGTCGTGATCGCGCTGGAGGGCCGGCCGGTGCGCATCGACGGCGCGACCAAGGCGCTGTACCACGCGGGCGCCGCCGCCGCCTCCAACTTCCTCGTCACGCTGGTGGACTACGCCGCGACCCTCCTCTTTCGCGCCGGCGTGCCGCGCGACGCGGCGCTGGCGGCCCTGCTCCCCCTCATCAAGGGCACGGTGGCCAACCTGGAAGCCGTGGGCCTGCCGCACGCGCTCACGGGCCCGATCGCCCGCGGGGACACCGGTACGGTCCGCCGCCACCTCAAGGCCCTCGACGAACAGCCCGGTGACCTCGTGCGCCTGTACCGCCACCTCGCCCGCCACACCATCGAGGTGGCGCTGCGCAAGAAGAGCCTGGGGACCGAGGAGGCCAGCGCCTTGCTGGAGGCGCTCTACGAGGGTCGCCCCTCGATCGGTCCCGACGACGTCCCGCCCCCCTGACGCCGCGGCCCGGGCGCCGGCCCGGCCCCGCAAGGGTCGGCCCTTGGGCCGGACCCGGCGCAGCCGTACCTTGACCCGACGCCGATGCGCCCGCCCGCCGCCCCCCTGCCCCTCCGCAGCCGTCGCGGGCCTCGGGCGGGCCGCGCGGGCGCGCGCGACGGACGGGGGGCCGCCTAGGGCCATGCACGCCGAGCAGCAACGCTTCTGGATCGCGCTGCTCAACCTGCACCGGACCTGGGCCGACGACGACGCCGCCCTGGCCTTCGTCCCCCCCCGCCACCGGGACTTCGAGCGCCCCCCCGACTGGCCCTGGCCCAAGGCCCAGGCCTACCTGCTGAACAACCTGGACCTCCTGCGCGACAGCCACGCGCGGCTCGAGGCCGGGCGCCCGATCGAGGCCGACTCCTTCAACCTCGTGCTGGCCGAGTGCTCGCTGCGCCTGCGCGTCTGGCCGCGTCTGGAGGACCTGCACCACGCCGTGCGGGCCAAGGCGCAACTGGGCAGCCGCGTGGAGGCCCTGCAGGTGACCAGCGACGCCGCGGCGCTCAACCCCGGAACCCGCTACGTCCGGCACACGCTCCAGCGCGCCTTCTACTACTTCGCCCTGTACGCGGACCACCGCCTGTCCGACCCGCGCTACCCGGAGGTCTCGCCCGAACGCTGGCACGTGCCGGCGGAACCGGACGCCCACGGGGACCTGCGGCTCGTCGAGCCGCGCGCCGTCCAGGCCGTGCCCCGGGAGGCCCCGTGAGCCACGACCCCCACGCCGAGTACCGCAGCCCCCTGGCGAGCCGCTACGCGGGCCGTGAGATGCGCCGGCTCTTCTCCGAGCGTCACCGTGTGGAGACCTGGCGCCGCCTGTGGGTGTGGCTCGCCGAGGCCCAGCGCGAGCTGGGCTTGCCGGTGGGCGCGGAGCAGGTCGAGGCCCTGCGGCGCGCGATCGGACAGATCGACTTCGAGCGCGCCGCGGAATACGAGGCGCGCTTCCGCCACGACGTGATGGCGCACGTCCACACCTTTGGCGACGCGGCCCCCGCCGCCCGCGGTGTGATCCACCTGGGCGCCACCTCCTGCTACGTGACGGACAACGCCGACGCGCTCATCCTGCGCGAAGGGCTCGAGCTGATCGAGCTGGACCTGGCGGAGGCGATCCACGCCCTGGCCGGGTTCGCCGAGCGCACGGCGGACGTGCCCGGCCTCGCCTACACGCACTTCCAGCCGGCCCAACCGACGACCTTCGGCAAGCGGGCCTGTCTGTGGATCCAGGACCTGCTGGAAGACCTGCGCGCGGTGCAGCGCGTCGTGGCGGAGGTCCCCTTCCTCGGCTCCAAGGGCACGACGGGCACGCAGGCCTCCTTCCTCACCCTCTTCGACGGCGACGCCGCCCGCTGCGAGGCGCTGGACGAGCGGGTGGCGCACAAAGCGGGGTTCCTGCAGCAGGTCGCGGTCGCGGGCCAGACCTACCCGCGCAAGGCCGACTACACGCTGCTCGCGGTGCTGGCGGGCATCGCCGTCTCGGCGACGCGGTTCGCCAACGACGTCCGCCTGCTCTCGGGGCTTCGGGAGGTGGCCGAGCCCTTCGAGGCCGAGCAGATCGGATCGAGCGCGATGGCCTACAAGCAGAACCCCATGCGTTCGGAGCGCATCACGGCGCTGGCCCGGCACCTCCTGGCGCTGCTGCCCGAAGCCGCCGCGACCGCAAGCGCCCAGTGGCTCGAGCGCACGCTGGACGACTCGGCGGCGCGGCGCATCTTCCTGCCCGAGGCCTTCCTGGCCGCGGACGCCGTCCTGCGCCTCGTCGCCAACGTGGGCCAGGGCCTCGTGGTGAACGAAGCGGTGGCCCGCGCGCGCCTCCTGCACGAACTCCCGTTCATGGCCACGGAGGAGGTGCTGATGCACGCCGTGCGCGCCGGCGGCGACCGCCAGGAGTTGCACGAACGCCTGCGCCGCCACAGCCTGGCGGCCAAGGAGCGCCTCCTCGCCGGCGCGGCGGCCAACGACCTGGTCGAGCGCCTGCGGCACGACCAGGCCTTCGCCGCCGCGGGCCCCGCGCTGGACGACCTGGCCCGCCCGGAGCGCTTCGTCGGACTGGCCCCGCGCCAGGCGCGCCGCTTCCTCGCCGAACGGGTGGCCCCGGCCCTCGAGCCCTACCGCTCGCGCCTGGGGCAGGACGTGAGCCTGCGCGTGTAGGGACCGGGGGCGGGCTCGGGGGGGAGGCCCGCCGCGTTGTCGCCGGGCTCAAGGGGCCGACCGTAGGCGGTCGATAGGGCGCAGGCCCGGGATGCGGTCGGACTTGCCGCCCCCGGCACAGGGCTGTGGTGGGCCGAGCCAGGCCCTCCATGTTCCGCTCGCCTTCGAACCATCGGGGCTTCGGCCCCCGCCGAGCCGCCGTTCCGGCCGCGTTCCTCGCCCTGCTCCTGCTGTGCTCCGCCTGCGGCGGGGCCGCGGGCGGCGACAGCGGCTCCAGCGCGCCCCCGGCCCAGAGCCCCACCCCCCTCGAGTTCGCCACCACCAGCCTCCCGGACGGGAGTACGGGCGTGGCCTACGCCCCCGCGGCGATCGCCACGCGCGGCGGTGCGGGCCAGGTCGAGATCGACGTGGCGTACGGGGAGTTGCCCCCCGGGCTCTACCTGGCCGACGACGGGCGCCTGATCGGGACGCCGTCGGCGCCCGGCGTGTACGAGTTCACGGCCCTGGCCAGCGACGGCCAGCAGACCGCGACCCACACGTACAGCATCGTCGTGGACGAACTCGCCCTCGTCGTGGAGTCGGGGCTGCATCTCGGCCGCGCCTGGAGCGGCCGGGAGGTCGTCCTGCGCGTGGCCGGTTCGGCCGCGCCGGCCGACGTGCAGGTCGTCGACGCCGCCAGCGCGGGGCGGATCCTACGGCGCTCGGAGGACGGCCGCCGCGTCGTCTACCTGCCGGGGCGCGTCGAGGGCGGGATCGTCGAGGACCGGCTCGAGGCCCGGGTCCCCGCCACGGGCACCACGCGCCTTCTGACCCTGTCGGTGGCCCCGGACCCGCTGGCCAACCACCTGGCCCGCTTCGGCTCGACCGACGTGTGGATGCTGGACTTCGGCGGCAAGCGCGGCGCGCACCCCTACGCAACCGACCTGCACGCGGCGCTCGCCCGCCTCGGGCTGCGCGCGCGCACGAGCACGCAGCGCCTGGGCAGCCCGGCCGAGCAACTCGCCGAGGAGGCGGTGCGCCTGGGCGTGCTGCGCCACCTCAACCGCATGTTCGGCCGCAACCCCGACGGGAGCGCCGGCGCCCACGGGCTGCCGATCTCCTTCACCCCCGAACTGCCCGAGCCGGGCTATGAGCGCCCGGGTCCCGGCGGCTGGCTGCCGGGCGCGCCCACGCGCTACAGCGTGCTCGCCTTCGTGGACGGCGCGGCGCATGGCGTGGTGGGCACCGCGCTCACGGACAGCGCCCTCAACGCCTACCACATGCACAACGCCCCCGGCCCCTCGGGTGAACTGGGGGTGTTCGTGAACCGGGTCGCCGAGGTGGTCGAACTCGTCTACCACGTCGGAGACGGGCCCCTGGTCGGCCGCCCGGTCGACGCGGGGGACGTCGCCGACCTGGAGGCGCTCGTGTACGGGTGGCCGGGCGGGGGCGCCCGCTACCGCGACCTCGCCTACGCGGCGGACGGCCTCGCCGCCAGCCTCGCGGCCGTCGCGGCCCACGAGATCGGGCACAGCCTGGGCCTCGGGCACACCAACCCCACGACCTATGGCTCGCTGATGAACTCGGCCGCCACGATCCATCCCTCGGTCGAGCAGGGCTTCCTGCCCGAGGACATGGAGCGCCTGCGCCAGGCCCTGCCGGGCGTGGGCCGCGCGGCCGGCAGCACGAGCGGCGGCGGCGGCGCCGCGCCGTCCATCGCGGCGCAGGGGATGCCCGCCGGCGGCGTGCACGTGTGCCGGCGCGGCGAGTGCGGGCGTTGACCGCGCCCCGTCCCCCGGGGGACACCACGGCGCCCCCGGGTCGAACCTCCGGCGACGGAGCAGTACCCGGGGGGTAGCCTTTGGGGCTCGACCGGGTCGCTCGCGACCGCCGGGAGGAGCCCATGACCCTATTCTCGCAGGTGCAGGTCGACAGCGACCCGATCGAGACCCGGGAGTGGCTCGACTCGCTCGATGGGGTGGTCGGGGCGGCGGGTCCCAACCGCGCGCGCTACCTGCTCTCCCTGCTGCTGCAGCGCGCCCGCATCCAGGGCTGCCTGCCCGACCAACTCCTCGCCACGGACTACGTGAACACCATCCCCGTCGAGGCCCAGCCGGAGTTCCCCGGCGACGAGGCGCTCGAGGAGCGGATCAGCGACATCATCCGCTGGAACGCCGCCGTGATGGTGAGCCGGGCGAACACCAACTTCCCGGGGCTCGGCGGCCACATCTCGACCTACGCCTCGGCCGCGGAGCTGTACGACGTCGGGTTCCATCACTTCTTCCGCGGCAAGGACGAGGGCCGCCCCGGCGACCAGATCTTCTTCCAGGGTCACGCCAGCCCGGGCATCTACGCCCGGTCCTTCCTGGAGGGCCGACTCACCGAGGCGCACCTGGAGCGCTTCCGGCGCGAGGTGGAACGCGGCCAGGGGCTCTCCTCGTACCCCCATCCGCGGCTCATGCCCGAGTACTGGGAGTTCCCGACGGTGAGCATGGGCCTTGGGCCCATCCTGTCGATCTACCAGGCGCGCTTCAACCGCTACCTGCAGGCCCGGGGCATCTGCGACACCAGCCGCGCGCGGGTGTGGTGCTTCGTGGGGGACGGCGAGTGTGACGAACCCGAGAGCCTGGGGGCCCTCTCCGTGGCCGCCCGCGAAGGCCTCGACAACCTCCTGTGGGTGATCAACTGCAACCTGCAGCGGCTGGACGGCCCGGTGCGGGGCAACGGGAAGATCGTCCAGGAGCTGGAGACGGTGTTCCGCGGGGCCGGCTGGAACGTCATCAAGGCGCTGTGGGGCTCGGAGTGGGACGCCCTGCTCGCGCGGGACACGCAGGGGCTCTTGCGCAAGCGCATGAACGAGGTGGTGGACGGCCAGCTCCAGCGGTACCGTGCCGAGAACGGGGCGTACATCCGGCGCCACTTCTTCGGCGCACACCCCGAACTGCTCGAGATGGTCGCGCACCTCTCCGACGACGACATCTGGGCGATGCGCCGCGGCGGGCACGACATGCGCAAGGTCTACGCCGCCTACCGGGCCGCGGTGGAGCACAAGGGGCGCCCCACCGTGGTGCTCGCCCAGACGGTGAAGGGCTTCTCGCTCGGCGAGGGCTTCGAAGCCAAGAACGTGACCCACCAGATGAAGAAGCTCTCGCGGGACGACCTGGCGCGCTTCCGGGACCGGCTGCGGCTCCCGATCTCGGACCGCCAACTCGACAACCCGCCCTACTACCACCCGGGCGAGGCGAGCGACGAGGTGGCGTACCTCCGCGAACGCCGCCGGGCGCTGGGCGGGCCCCTGCCGCGCCGCATCGCCACCTTCACGGTGCGCTTCAAGGCCCCGCGCGGAGACCTCTACGACGAGTTCTTCGAGGGCACGAAGAACCCCGGCGGCGTGAGCACGACGATGGCGTTCGTGCGGCTCCTCACCAAGCTCATCAAGGACCCGGGCATCGGCAAGCGCATCGTCCCCATCATCCCGGACGAGGCCCGGACCTTCGGCATGGAGCCGCTGTTCCGGCAGGTCGGCATCTACGCCGCGCAGGGCCAGCTCTACGAGCCCGTGGACAAGGGCCAACTCCTCTACTACCGCGAGAGTCCCGACGGCCAGGTGCTGGAGGAGGGCATCACCGAGGCGGGGTCGATGGCGTCGTTCTTCGCCGCGGGCACGAGCTACGCGACGCACGGCGAGCCCATGTTGCCCTTCTACATCTTCTACTCGATGTTCGGGTTCCAGCGCATCGGCGACCTCGCGTGGGCGTTCGCCGACGCGCGCGGCCGCGGCTTCCTCCTCGGCGCGACCGCCGGGCGCACGACCCTCAACGGCGAAGGCCTGCAGCACCAGGACGGGCACAGCCACCTGCTCGCCGCCTCGTACCCGAACCTGTTGAGCTTCGACCCGGCGTTCGCCTACGAGATCGCCGTCATCGTGCGCGAAGGGCTGCGCCGGATGGTCGACGAGACGCAGGACATCTTCTACTACATCACCCTGCAGAACGAGAACTACCCCCAGCCCGCCATGCCGGACGACCAGGACGCCGCGCAGCTCGAGGACGGCATCCTCAAGGGCCTGTACCGCTACCGGGCCGCGCCCCGCCCGCACGCGCACCGGGTGCAGATCCTGGGCAGCGGGTGCGTGCTCCTGGCCGTGCTCGAGGCGCAGCAGATCCTGGACCGGGACTTCGGGGTCGCGGCCGACGTGTGGAGCGCCACCAGCTACCAGCAACTGCGTCATGACTGCCTGCGGGAGGAGCGCTGGAACCGGCTGCATCCGGCGGAGCCACCGCGCGAAGCCCACTTGCAGCGCGTGCTGCGCGGCGTGACGGGCCCGTTCGTCGCCGCCTCGGACTACCTGACCCTGGTACCCGAGCAGGTGGCGCGCTGGCTGCCCGGGCCGCTCGTCACGCTCGGCACGGACGGCTTCGGGATGAGCGACACGCGCGAGGCGCTGCGCCGGCACTTCGAGGTGGATGCGCCCTCGATCGTGATCGCCGCGCTCCATGCGCTGGCCCGGGAGGGACAGGTCGAGCCGGGGCGGGTGCGCGACGCGATCGCCCACCTGGGCGTCGATCCGGAGAAGTTGCGGGCCACCTCGATCTAGCCCGGCAGCGGCCCGCGCCGACCCGGTTGCTGCGGCCCCGCCGGGGGTGGGGAGCCGGCTCGAGGCGGCGCCGGGACCGGGTCGGGGTGCGGAATGTTCCGCACCTGCGGGCAGGGGGGAGCAACGCCATTTAATCTTTCAAATATTGCCTCGGTACACCAGAAACATCCGGAACCGAAAGTTGCCTTTTCC
>JAPKHB010000260.1 GCA_026647295.1 Planctomycetota bacterium
GTCTTTCAACGGCGCGATTTGCAAACCGGCGACCTGCGTTACATCTATCACGGCAACGACGGCACATCCTTCCCGTGGAACGACACCGCCCAACTCGACTACAGCAAACCCGAAGTCCGCGAGGCGGCACTCCCGCCGCGTGGACGCGCTCACCGACCAGCCCCCGCCCATGCCCAACGGGTTGGCCTCCTCGACGTCGTAGCGCTCGCCGAAGAGGGCCGCCCGCTCGGCTCCGAGCGTCTCCTGGATGCGGCCCTGACGTTCGGCCTCCAACGCGATGAAGTCGCCGAAGCGGTTGAGCAGCCGCGGCAGGTACTTCGTGGTGAGGGCCCCGACCCGCTCGGGCCGGTTGCGGGCGTCCTCCAACTCGCGCCGCACGTCGGCGGCCGTCTCGGGCTCCACGGCGACCAGGGCGCAGGCCTTGTCGAGGTACTCGGCGTAGATCTGCCGGAGCGAGTGCTCCTCCCCCGCGGAAAGACCCAGTTCGCGGGCCGCCTCGGCGAGGGTGACCCGCCGGCGCTCGGGTTCGGCCGGGGCCTCGGACGGCTGGGCCACCCGCTCCTCCAGGACCGCGAGGCGGGCCGCGAGGCCCTCCAGGGTGGGCGCCTCGTCGGGCCCGGCGGCACCGGCCGCCGCCCCGGGCGCGGCCCCCAGCCGTGCCTCGATGCGCTCAAGGGCGGCCTCCAGCCGGGCGATGCGGGCCTCCAGGCCCGGCGCGGCCAGCGCCGGACCGCCTGGGGCCGGGGCGGGGGGGGGCGCGTCCGGCGCGGGCGCCGCGCGGTGCGGAAGCGGTGCGGGCGCGTCCGCCTCGTGCAGCGCGGGGTAGAGCAGGCCCCCCAGCACGCCGCCGAGCAAGCCGGAGAGCAGGCCGATGCCGATGCGGGCCATGCGACCCTCCTTGGTCCGGGCTCCCTACGCCGGCCGCCGTGCCGGGGTTGGGCCGGCCTCCCCCCTCCGGCCCCACGCGCCTTCAGCGTAGCGCCCCGGGCGGCAGGGCCTCGAGCGCCGCGGCGCGCTCGGCGACCGAAGCCCAGGGATCGAACGGGAGCGCACGCCCCAGGATCCGCTCCGCGAGCAGCAGGGCCGCCACCGCGACACGGGGCTCCGGATCGAGCAGCCACCCCTCGAGGCGGCCGGTCAGCCAGGCCCGCGCCTCGGGCGGAGCGCCCGTGCGCGCCAGGGCGTGGAGCAGCGCCGCCCGGCGGCCGGTGGTCGGCCCGGGCTCGGCCTGCAGCGCCGCGACCAGGGCCGGCCCCGTCGCGGGATCGGCCAGCCGCGCCGCGAGGGCCGCGGCCACCCCGTCGGGGTCCCCGGCCTCGAGCCGGGCCGCCACCGCCCTTCCGAGGCGCTCCCGCAGCGAGTCGGAGAGCCCGTCCAGCGGCGCCAGGGCGAGGAGGTGCGCCGCCGCGCGCGCGGCCCCGGCCTCCAGGGCGGCGGCGAGGAGCGCCGCATCCGGCATGAGGACCCGGGCGACGGCGAGGGCCTCGGCCGGGGTCGCCGCCTCGAGCAGGGCCAGCCCCAGGGGCTCGCGCTGCGCATGGTCGGCGGGGAGCGCCTCGACCAGGGCCAGGGCGGGCGCCAGCGAGTCGGCCCGGTCGCGGGGCCGGGCCGCCACCTCCAGGAGGGGGCCTTCGGGCCCCGCCGCCAACGCCTTCACCGCCGGCCCGACCCGGGCCGGGTCGCCCGAACGCAGGTCCGCCAGGAGTCCCGCCGCCGCGTCCGGCGCCCCGGCCCCCGGCGCGGAAGGGGCGGGTGCGGCGTGGCGGAGGAGCGCCCGCTCCACCGCCAGCAGCGCCTCGGCCCGTTCCTGGCGCCGGCGGACCTCGGCGGCGCGCGCCTCGGCCTGCGCCCGGGCCGCCTCGGCCGCGAGCGCCTGGGCTTCGAGGGCCGCGCGGGACAGGCCGGCCGGCGCGCCGGCGGCGAAGGCCTCGGGCCCGCCCGGCGCGGACGCCCCTTCGGCCGGCGTCCCCGCGGTCGGCTCGGCACGCAACTCGGCCAGCCGCCGCGCCCGCGCCTGGGCCAGGGCCAACGCGCCCAGGAGCCCGACGGCGACCCAGGGCAGGATCCGGGCGATCAGCGCGGGCGTGGCGATGCGAACCTCCCGGGCGTGCCCGTGGCTGCCGGCCGCGGCACGAGGCGCCGGGGTGGGCCCGCGCGCCGGCGCAGCCGTCCCGAGGCGGGCCGCGGCACGCGCACATGCTACCGTCGCGCGGATGGACCGGCCCGACGTCCTCCCGCCGCTGGTGGACAGCCACTGCCACCTCACCTGGGACTCGCTCGCGCCCGATCTGCCGGCGCTGCTGGACCGGATGCACGCCGCCGGGGTCGCGCAGGCGGTCGTGGTGGCCACGGACGTGCGGGATGCGCACGCCGCCGCCGCGTTGTGCGCCCCCCACCCGGGGCTGTTCCCCACCTGCGGCCTGCACCCCAACGACCTCGCCACGGACCTGGACGGGGCGCTCGCCGACCTGGACGCCGCGGTCGGCGAGGGCGGCTTCGTGGCCGTGGGGGAGACCGGCCTGGACTACTACCGCGACCGGGTGCCGCCGGCCCTCCAGCAGCGCGCCTTCCGCCACCACGCCGAACTCGCCCGCCGCAACGACCTGCCGCTCATCGTCCACATCCGCGACCGCGACGGTCACGCGGAGGCCTTCGAGGACGTGGCGCGGATCCTCGACGAGCACCGCCCGGTGCGGGGCGTGATCCACTGCTTCACGGGGGCGCCGCGCCACGCCGAGCGCTACCTGGAACTGGGCTTCTACGTCTCCTTCGCCGGCATCCTCACCTTCCCCAAGGGCGAGAACGTGCGCGCGGCCGCCCGTGCGGTGCCCATCGAACGCACCCTGGTGGAGACCGACGCCCCCTTCCTGGCCCCGGCCCCCCACCGCGGCGCCCGCAACGAGCCGGCCTTCGTGGCGCACACCGCCCGCGCCCTGGCCGCCGTGAAGGGCCTGTCCGAGGCCGACGTGCGCCGCATCACCACGCGCAACGCCCGGCGCCTGTTCCGGCTGCCCGGCCCGGACTCGGTGGGCCCCGCCACCTACCGCATCCGCGACGCGCTGTACGTGAACGTGACGAACGCCTGCGACGCCCGCTGCACCTTCTGCCCCCGCACCCACGACGAGTTCGAGGTGAAGGGACACGACCTACGGCGGGCCAAGGACCCGCGCCTGGACGAGATCCTGGCGGGGCTCGGGGACCCCGCCGCCTGGTCCGAGGTCGTGTTCTGCGGCTTCGGCGAGCCCACCCTGCGGCTGGACACCGTGAAGGCGGTCGCGCGGGCGGTCAAGCGCGGCGGCGGCCGCACCCGGCTGAACACCAACGGCCACGGCGACCGGATCCAGGGCCGCCCCATCGCCCCGGAGTTGGTCGGGCTGATCGACGTCGTCTCGGTGAGCCTGAACGCGCAGGACCGCGAGACCTTCGAACGCCACTGCCCCTCGGCCTTCTCGCCCGACGGGTTCACGCCCGTGCTCGAGTTCGTGCGGGCCTGCGTCGCGGCGGGGCTGCCCACGGTGTGCACGGCCGTGGGCGGGCTGGCGGGCGTGGACCTGGGCGCGTGCGAGCGCCTGGCCCGCGCGCTCGGGGCGGGCTGGCGCGCCCGCACGCTGGACGAGGTCGGCTAGCGGGGGGCCCGAGGGGCCCGGGTAGGATGCGCGGCCGGCCGCGGAGTTCCCCGGGGCCGCGTCCCCGGGAGCCCCGCGTGAGTCCGCCCTCCCCCGTCGCCCCGGCCGCCGAACGCGTGGCCCGTTTCGCCGCGGACCTGGAGCGCCTGCGCGCGGCCATCGCCCAGGCGGTGGTGGGGCAGGCCGACGCGGTGCAAGCCGCCCTCCTGGGCCTGCTGACCGGGGGGCACGTCCTCTTCGAGGGCGTGCCGGGCACGGGCAAGACGCTGCTGGTGCGCACGCTGGCGGCCGCGGTGGACTGCGCCTTCGGGCGGGTGCAGTGCACGCCGGACCTGATGCCCGCGGATGTGGTCGGCACCTTCCTCCTCACCGAAGAGGGCGGGCGGCGCGAGTTCGCCTTCCGCGAGGGTCCGATCTTCGCCAGCGTCGTGCTGGCCGACGAGATCAACCGCGCCACGCCCAAGACGCAGAGCGCCCTGTTGGAGGCGATGCAGGAGCGCCAGGTCACCGCGGGCGGGCGCACCTTCCCCCTCCCCGATCCCTTCGTGCTGCTGGCGACGGTGAACCCGATCGAGATGGATGGGACCTTCCCGCTGCCCGAGGCGCAACTCGACCGCTTCCTGCTCAAGGTGCTCGTGCCCAGCCCGGGGCCGGCCGAGATCGAGGCGATCCTGGACCGCACGACCGGGGCGCCGGCGGCGCGCCTCGCGCCGGTGCTGGACGCGGCGCGGGTGCGCGCGATGCAGGCGCTCGTGCGGGAGGTCCCGCTCGGCCCGCGGCCGCGCGCCTGGATCGCGCGCCTGGTGCACCTCACGCGCCCCGAGGCGCCGGAGTCCGGGCCGCTCACGCGCCGCTACGTGCGCTACGGCGCCAGCGCGCGCGCGGCGCAGGCGCTCGTGCTGTGCGGCAAGGTGCTGGCGCTCGCCCGGGGCGGCGCCGCCGTCGCGCGCGAGGACCTGCTGCCCGTCGTGCCCGCCGTGCTGCGCCACCGCATCGTGCTCAACTTCGAGGCCGACGCCGACGGGGTCGCGCCCGAGGCCCTCATCGACGAGGCGCTGGCCCGCGCCGGCACGGGGTAGCCACCCCCCGCCGGCCCCGACCGGCCCGCGACGTCCCGGGCCGGGGGGGTCGGGGGCAGGGTTGCCCCCCACCAGGGGCCCCCCTAGGATGAGCCGCCCGGATCGGGCCCCGCGGCTGGAGACCCCATGAAGCTCGAAAAGCACCGCTACGAGGACGTCGTCATCCTGAAGTTCACGGGCGAGTTCGACTCGTTCAACCTCCCGGCCTTCAGCGAGCGGATCGACCGGATGATCGCCCAGGGGGACGTCCTCCTCGTGCTCGACCTGCACCTGCTCAAGTTCATCAACTCGGCGGCGCTCGGGTACCTCATCAAGACCCACAAGGGCGTGAAGGCCGCCGGGGGCGACCTCGTCCTCGCGCGCCCCAGCAAGTTCGTCAAGCGCACCCTCGTCACGCTGGGCCTGGACGGGGTGTTCACCATCTTCGACAGCGTCGAGAACGCCGTGCGCCACCTGCACCAGGGCGGCGACGTGGGCGAGATCGCCCTCGAGGGCGGCGAGTACGACGAGGCCCTCACGGGCAGCGTGCCGATCCTCTTCCGGCCGGCCGCGAACAACGAGGTGCCCAACCAGGTCGGCCGGATCGTGACCCTGTACGAGGACGGGCTGCTCTTCCGCTACGAACCCGACCACGAGAAGGGCGCCGACCCCGTCGAGGGCTTCCTCAAGGCCGGGGCGTCGCTCAAGCTCAAGTTCCGCCAACCCTTCGCCATCAAGGAGTACTACTTCGAGATGACGGCGGACGTGGTGGAGGTGACGCGCATGCTCTCCGACGACGAGAACCAGGCCGTCAGCGCCGTGCGCGTGCGCTACAACGAGATCAAGGACGAGGACCGCAAGCACCTCGCCCAGTTCGTGCGCGACCAGGAGGCCTGGAAGGCCGAGATCCGCGGCTGACTCGATTGACCGTACGGAGCCAGGCTCCGGTGCATCATTCGAGGGGTTGGGAGCAGAACAGGGACCTTGGAGTTCGGCTCCGCGCTCCCGCGCGGACTGTGCACTCGCGCCTGC
>JAPKHB010000261.1 GCA_026647295.1 Planctomycetota bacterium
GCCAGGGGCCGCGCCACCGGGCTTGACGCGCCCGGGCCCCCGCGCGCGCCCCACGGGCGCGGGCGCCGGGCCCCCCCCGCGTTGGGGTTTCGCCCAAGGGCGCGGCGCAGCCCCGGCATCCACGCCGTTCCTTGGCGCCGGCCGGCGCGGGGGTGAGATGGCGGCCGGGCCGCGCCGGCGTGCGACCCGCGTCCCGCGGGAGGAACCAGCGTGGGTCGAGCCGCCCGGGGCGGGGGCCAGGCCCCGCTCCCCCTTGCCACCGCCCTTCGGGCGAGCCTCGGGTCGGGCTACGACCCGAGCGCGCTGCGCAGCGACCTCTTCGCCGGCCTCGTGGTGGGCATCGTCGCGCTGCCGCTGTCCATGGCGTTGGCCATCGCCACGGGGATGCCGCCCCAGCACGGGCTCTACACCGCCATCGCGGCTGGGCTCGTGATCGCGCTCCTGGGCGGTTCCCGCGTGCAGGTGAGCGGGCCGACGGCGGCGTTCGTCGTGGTGCTGCTGCCCATCCGCGAGCAGTTCGGGCCGGGCGGGCTCGTGCTGGCCTCGTTCCTCGCCGGCGGCGTGCTGCTCGTGATGGGGCTCGCCCGGCTCGGGCGGCTGGTCGAGTTCATCCCCTACCCGGTCACCACGGGGTTCACGGCGGGGATCGCCGTCGTGATCGCCAGCCTCCAGGTGAAGGACTTCCTCGGGCTCTCGCTCGCGGGCGCGCCGGAGCACTTCGCCGAGCGCGTCGTCGCCCTGGCCGGCGCGCTGCCCACCTGTGCCTGGCCCGAGGCCCTCGTGGGCGGCGTCACGCTCTTCGTCCTGCTCGCCTGGCCGCGGGTCTCCACGCGCGTGCCCTCGCCGCTCATCGCCGTCCTGCTCGGAGCCGGCGTCGCCGGGCTGCTCGAGCGCTTCGTCCCGGGCGTCGAGATCCAGACCATCGCGCGCCGCTTCCACTACGAGGTCGACGGCGTCGTCCACGGCGGCATTCCGCGCGGCCTGCCCGAGTTCCACTGGCCGTGGGACCTGCCGGGGGCCGACGGGCAGCCGATCGGGCTGTCCTACGGCGTCCTGCGGGCCCTCCTGCCCAGCGCGATCACGATCGCGGCGTTGGGGGCCATCGAATCCCTGCTCTCGGCGGTCATCGCCGACGGGATGAGCGGGAGCGAACACCATCCGGACGGCGAGTTGCTGGGCCAGGCGGCGGGCAACCTGGTGGCGCCGCTGTTCGGCGGCTTTGCGGCCACGGGGGCGCTGGCCCGCACGGCGACCAACGTGCGCGCGGGAGCCCGCTCGCCGCTGGCCGCCGTCGTGCACGCGCTCTTCCTCCTGCTCGCGCTCCTCGTGCTCGCCCCCGCGCTGGGCCTGCTCCCCATGGCCTCGCTGGCGGCCCTGCTGCTGCTGGTGGCCTGGAACATGAGCCACCTGCGCCACGTCGCGCGGATGCTGCGCAAGAGCGACCGCGGCGACAAGGTGGTCCTGCTCACCTGCCTGCTGCTCACGGTGTTCCTGGACATGGTGGTGGCCGTCACCGTCGGAGTGGTCCTGGCCGCCCTGCTCTTCCTTAGACGCATGGTCGCGCTCACCGGCACCACCCTGGTCACGCCCGGGGGCGAGGCCGCGGGGCACGCGGTCCCCGAAGGCGTGCTGGTGTACCGCGTGGCCGGTCCGCTGTTCTTCGGCGCCGCGCACAAGGCGATGGCCGCGCTCGGCCGCACCGCCGCGGGCAGCGTGCGCCAGGTCGTGCTGGACCTGTCGGCGGTGCCGCTGCTGGACGCGACGGGGCTGGTCAACCTGGAGAGCGCGGTCGCGCGGATCGTGCGCAACGGGGCCCGCGTCGTGCTCGCGGGCGCCCCTCCGGGGCCGCGGGCGCGCCTGGAACGCGAGGCCTGGGCCCGCGCCGAAGGGGTGCGCCTCGCGGCCCGGGTCGAGGACGCGCTCGGCCCGCCGTAGCGCGCGGCGCGGGCGCGCCCGGCGGGGACGCGCCCGGCGGCCGGGCGGGCCGCCGGGCGCCGGATTTCCCGTGCGCCGGGCGGCTAGCCCCCCGCGCCCTTGGAGGCCTTCTTCTCGGCCTTCTTCTTCTGCTTCTCCTTGGTGGAGAGCTTGGGCTTGTTGCTGCGCTCCTTCTTGATCTGACCCTTGGCCATGGGTGTGCTCCAGACGGGTCGCCGGCAATCCGGGACCGCGGGCGCGAACTATAGCCGGACCCCGCGACACGCGGCGAGGATCCGCGGCTTGGGCGGCTCAACGCCCGGGCCGCGGCGCAGGCGGCGCAAGGTGCCCTTCGTCTTCGAGGCGCCGGCGCAGGCCCTCGATCGCGTCGCCCAGCGCCTCGAGTTCGGCCCGGCGCTCCTCGGCCGCGGCGCGCGCGGCCTCGACGCCGGCGCAGTACTCACGCACCCGCTGCCGCAGGGCCTCGGGGTCGCGCGCGGCGGCGTCTTCCGCCGGAGCCGCGGCCGAGGCGGGGGCCCCGGGGGCCGCGGCGGGGTCGGCCGCGGCACCCGCTGCAAGGCCCGGCGCGGCGGCCGGCCCGTCCGCCGCCGGGGGGGCCGTTTCCTCGCCGGGGGCCCCGAAGTGGGCGCCCGCGGCAAAGCCGCCGGCGGCCAGGGCCAGACCCAGCACGAGCACCTTGGCCATGGCGCCTCCGCCGACGCGCCCGCAGGAGGCGGGCGCCGCCGCCGCCATCCTACGGCGCCGCCCGCTCCCGCCGCAACCTCCCTACGCGTCGAACAGTTCCCGGACGACCCGGCCTTCCTTGTCGACCAGGAAGTTGGGCCGGCCGTTGCTGTAGTAGACCTTCTCCGCGTCCAGGCCGGTCGCGTGGGCGATGCTCGCAAAGAGGTCCGGCACGGTCACGGGGCGCTCCTTCACCTGCTCGCCGGCCGCGTCCGTCGCGCCGATCACCCGGCCGCCCTGCACGCCGCCGCCCGCCAGCCACAGCGACCAGGCCTGCGGGTAGTGCCCCCGCCCGTCCACGCTGTCGATGCGCGGGGTGCGGCCGAAGTCGCCGAGCCACACCACGAGCGTCTCGTCGAGCTTGCCGCTCGCCGCCAGGTCGTCCAGGAGGGCCGCGGCCGCGCGGTCCAGCTCGGCGTTCAGTTCCTTCACCCGGCTGAAGTTGTCCTGGTGGGTGTCCCACCCGCCCATCATCACCTCGACGCAGGTCACGCCCTCCTCGATCAGCCGCCGGGCCATCAGGCAGCCCTGCCCGAACGCGCCCCGCCCATAGCGGTCGTGCGTGGCGGCGGGCTCGGGGGCCAGGTCGAAGGCCGAGTTCTTGGGGCTGTCCATGAGGCGGCGGGCCCGGTCGAACATCGCGGCCTGGGCCTCGGTCACCTGGGGGTCGCGCCCGGCGGCGAAGTCCGCGTTGAGCGCCGCCAGGAGGTCCAGGCGCCGGTCCCGGCGCCGCGCGTCCACGCCCGCCGGGGCCGCGAGGTTGGCCACCGGGCCGCGGGCGGTGGCGCCGGCGCGGGCGCGGCCGTCCGCGCCGCGCACCTGCACCGAAAACGGCGCGTGCGCCACCCCCGCGTAGCCGGGGCGGGCGCCGGGGCCGTTGATGGCGACGTAGCTCGGCAGGGCCGCGTCGCCGGGCCCCTTTTCGAGCGAGAGCAACGCGCCGAGCGCGGCGTGCGTGACGGTCGGGGTCGGCGGGTAGCCGGTGTGCATCAGGTAGCGGGCGCGGTCGTGGTTGCCCTCGCGGCTCGTCATGCTGCGCACCAGCGCGATGCGGTCCATGCGCCGGGCCAACTCGGGCAGGCTGGCGGCCACGTGCACGCCGGGCACGGCGGTCGGGATCGTGGTCGTCGGACCGCCCGTCGCGGTGCCGGGCTTGGGGTCGAAGGTCTCGAACTGGCTCGGGCCCCCGACCATGAAGAGGAGCACCACCTGCCGGGCCCGCCCGCGTTGCGCGACGCCGCGGGCGACGGGGCCGCCCTCCTCGGCCAGGGCCCGGGCCAGCGGCGTGGCGAAGAGGCCCGCCGCGGCGGTGGCGGCGGAGGCTCCGAGCAGCGCGCGGCGGCTCATCCGGGGTTCGGGGGGCAGCGGTCGCACATGGAAAGGCTCCGAAGGGGGGGCGCCCGGGGGCCGGAAGCGGGCCGGGGTGGCCCGCCTCCGCCGGGGTCAGTGGTTGGTCATGAACTCGGCCGAGTTGAGCAGCGCCCAGAAGAGGTCCTCCCAGGCGTCGGGGCCCCCGCCGGCCTTGCGCAGGAAGGCCAACGCCTGCGCGCGCTCCGGGGGGCTCGGCGCGCGCGCGTACGCGCGCCGGTAGAGGTGCTCGACGCGTTCGGCGTCGGTGCCCAGGGCCGCCAGCAGGCGGGCCAGCGGCGCGCGGCGGCCGTCGGCCGCGATCACGCGGTGGATCAGTTCGCCGTTCATCAGGAAGAGGCCCTGGGGGATGCTCCCCTCGAAGTCCTGTTCCTCGGCCTCCTCGTCGTCGTCGAAGACGAACGAGAAGGCGGTGAACACCGCGGCGCGGGCCCGGCGGCTTTCCTCGCGCCCGCGCCGGTCCAGCACCTCGTCGGCGCCGGTGGCCCGCGTGAGCGCGCCGTAGAGTTGTTCGATGCTCAAGGGCCGCACCCGGGTGACGGCGAACAGGGCCGGGTCGGGCCGCGGGCCCTCGCGGCGCGAGGCGCGCTGGTAGGCCTCCGTGGCCGTGATGACGCGCAGGAGGCGCTTGAGGTCGTAGCCGTGCGCGCGGAAGTCCTGCGCGAGGCGGTCGAGCGCCTCGGGGTGCGAGGGCGGATTGAAGCTGTTGAAGTCGTCCACGGGGTGCACGAAGCCGCGGCCGAGCAACGCGCCCCAAAGCCGATTGACCAGCGCGCGCGCAAAGAGGGGGTTCTCGTCGGCGGTGACCCAGCGGGCCAGCAGGAGGCGGCGCGGAATCCCCGGCACGTCGGCGGCGGTCGGGCCCATCCAGAAGCGGGGCGTCACCGCCCGCAGCGCCAGGCGCTCCTTGAGCTCGGGGTTGCGCTCGCCGGCGCGTTCGAGCAGGCGGGCGGCGCGGGGGCCGGTGCGCTCCGGGGGCGGCAGGTCGCTCACGATCACGACGTTGCGCGCGTCGAGCAGCCGGCGCACCTCCTCGGGGCTCTTGCCCTCGTAGGCCGGCGGGCGGCCGGGCCGGGGGGCGGGGGCCTCCTCGCCCATCTCCTTGGCGCGCTGCTCCCGCTCGCGCTGCAGGCGCTGCAGCTCCCGGTACTCCGGGGCGCGTTCCTGGCGCGTAAGCGCGAAGAACGCGGCCATGCCCTGGAAGTCGGTCTGCTTCCAGGTCTCCTCGTACACGTGGTCGTGGCACTGCGCGCACTGGATGCGCACGCCCAGGAAGTGGCGGGCGACGGCGCTGGCGGCGTTGTTGGGGTTGCCGTCCCAGCGGGCGTAGTAGACGGCGGCGGGGTTCTCGTCGGTGCGCCCCGTCGCGGTGATCAGGTCGCTCACCCACTCGGCCGCGGAACGCCCCGACGCGAGTTGCTCGGCGAGCCAGGCGAGGAAGCGCTCGCCCGGCAGGCCGGCCAACGCGCGGCCGCCGCCCCCCTCGCGCACGTTCACGCCCGGCGTGAGGCCCGTCAGCGTCTTGTACCACCAGTCGGCGTAGTGGGCGGCGTAGGCCTCGTCGGCCAGCAGCGCGTCGACCGCGCGCGCGCGCTTGTCGGCGCGCCGGTCGGCGACGAATGCCGCGAGCGCCGCGGGCGTGGGCAGCGTGCCGGTGAGGTCCAGC
>JAPKHB010000262.1 GCA_026647295.1 Planctomycetota bacterium
CCACCACGGTCGGATCGCTGCAGTTGGTCACGACCTGGGACACCGGACTCACGGCGAATGTCGGCAACTCTGTGAACATCGCCACCCTCGATGTCAACGTTCAGGACATCGCGACGGGCATGGGCCCGATGGTCCGGGTCGTGCTCAGCTCGACGGCCGACACGGTGGTGACGCTCTCCGCGTTCCTCACGCCGAAGAGTGAGTAGCATCCGAAGGTAGCGAACGGACTGGAGACCTACCATGGCGCAAACCTCCGGCCAGCCCGCTGTAGAGCCGTGCGGTGGCGGGCACTCCAGTCCGTACGCAGTCGGCGGGCTGATGCTGTCCTATGACGCGCCCCCGGCAAGCAGAACGCGCATATGGAGTCCCGCGTTAGCGGTCCCGCGGTGCTCCCGCATAGCGCGAGCGCCACGCTGCGGCTCTCGGGCTGCCGCGAGGCGGCAGCCGCGCCACTGTCCGGCTGAATGGATGCTGCCACGATGACTAACTTCCAAGGGTCCAGCAGCGGGGTACGGCCTAGCACCGGGCCAGGGCCCACTGCAAGTGGTGAGTTGGACGCGCAGCCATCCGTTACCTCAAGTAGGCGCCGCGACCCCAAAACACACGATAGGCACCTTGGGCCCACGGTGCGGCCTGATTGGAGTAGGTCGCCCGCCGAGATGGCCGAGGAACTAGAGGTGGTTTCAGGCGCGCTTGCGAGTGCAGATTGGCGATTGCGGATGGGCCCCAGTGTCGGCAGCCCGGGCGTAGGGCGCCCGGTTGCCTCCATGCTCGCCCATGGGGAAAGCGTCTTGTCGGCTCTCCAAGCCCACGCGTACAGCCCCATTCATGCCTGGGCAGCGCCCCAGATTGGGGTTGATGTGCGTGGCAGTAGATTAGGCACGCATTTCCTCTACTTCGGGGGGGGTGGCGGCCTAGACGGGCAACGGTTCTTCATTCCCTGGCTCTATATCCCGTTTGGACTGCTGCGGTGGTTTGACTGGCTGTCTCGGTACTTGGACGGATGGGCGGATCGCCTACGGGAACGCTACGGCGAGTTGCTAGACCGCACCCGACGGGAGACCGGAGCGATTCACCAAATGCTCTCCGCAGCAGATCACAAGCGCAAACAGTATGAGGCCGCGCGACCGCACATCTTCAAAGTTCTGGCGATTGCGGGGGTGGGGCTGAGCGGGCCGGGGACCCTGCCAGAGTCGGATACGACCCGGATCATGCAGGCGTTCGTGTCATGCCGCATCTCCCTCAAGGGGGCCCTCCAGTTGATTGTGTACACTGGCATGAAGCAAGTCGGCGCATCTCCCGAGGCAATTGCCCGGGCCACAACGGAAATGGCCTCGGCCCTTGCTGCTGCCAATTCGGCGAGCGCGAGGCCGGCACCAATAGGGCCAGTGGACAACCGATAGCATGGAGCCTCGGAACGTTTTGGCCTGCGGTCGCTGGTGTGTCTTGGGCCTTCTGACAGTCGCAGGCGGGTGCGGAGGTGCCCACCTCAGAGGTGCAGGGCCAGCGGGAGACAGGGCCCGCCCCGAACCCTCTCGCGAGAGGTACACGGTCGAATTGGTCAGCCCGATCGGAACGACCACGGGTCGCGCGGTGCCGGTCGTCGGTCGGCTTCGGTCACGGCGGGCCTCCTGGGAGATGTTCGATGTGTACGTGGACGGGATCCACACGAAGATCGGGTATGCCGACAACGAGTTCGAGATGACTCGGGTCTACAAGACCGGTGGAAGGAAGTGCCTGCAGATTGCTGTGTTCGAGGATGGAGCGCTCGACGCTCCGATCGTGAACGCAGACTTCGAGTTCGAGGTGCGCTTGGATCCGGCATATGAGCAGGGGGTTCAGAGCGCAATCCATGCCCTCGCGCGAGGCGATGAGGATTGGGAGTTGCTTAACCGAGTCACGGGGTGGCCGGATCCGCTGTACACGCCCTACCTTGTTAAGTTGACCGGGAGACTCGCCGACTACCAGTGGGAGGGGCTGCTGTTCGCCATGGCACAAGCTCCAAGTGTGGAAGCGCTCCCTGCGGCAGTTGCTGCGTTGGGGAACGTATCGAGTAACATTGACGACGTGCCGGGGAGGATCCTCTCGGCGGTGCTCGGGCCGAAGGCCTATCGCGAACTGTGTACGCCAGAACATGACACGGAGACTTGCAGGCGGAGAATCGGGTCGTGGCTTAGCGAGAAGAAACGACGGGCGGCTGACGCGCGCTTGAATGGCCGCGGTCGAAGAGTCCCCTGGTGGAAGTAAGTGGCTCCTCGCTATTTGTGGTGGGTTCGGGACATGAGTGTTGACTGACGTGGATGCTGCCCTGCCACGTGCCACGACATTCTGCAGTGCTCCCTGCCACGACATTCTGCACCTTTCGTTCGAGTTCTCGTCGCCATGGCTGGCCCAGAGGGTAGCGGACGGGCACCCGGAGCGCCATCCCCCTACCGCCGGCCAGCATCACCCCGGGGCGACGGCCTGCCCCGAGCGCCCGGGCCGGGCCCCCGAGGAGGGTCCGCCAAGCCCGCCACCGGCCACCCCCCGCGCCGCCTCGGTTGTCGAGAACTCGACGGAAACGTGCCGTTCGGTCTGACGCGGAGCACGGCGGAAATCCAGGGATCCCGCACGATTGCCTAAAGGACACGAACGGTCAGAAATCCCGCGCCAATCGCCGCAGTTGTCCGAGCCTCTGGTCGCACTCCTGCCTCAATTGCTCTTCCGTCATGTCAAACTCGGAGTCAGGGACATCAGGGGAATAACACTCGCACGCCGTGGCGATGGAATTGAGCGCCTCGTACACGCCCTGACCCATCCATCCGCCGGGATCACCCTGGAAAGCGTGGAAGAATGCGTCTGCGAAGGCTCCTGCAGCAACCCGTCCGTCGAGAAAGTCCTTGATCATTCTCGTGTAGCGGGCAAGTTGTGTCGTCTGACTCATGTGATGCTCACAGGCTTCCTCTAGTGAGGACGTTTGAGATCTGCTCCGAACTCAACTTCCAGCCGCTAATGAACTGTCCGTCGGGCCTTGTAATGACATTCAGCCCCGTGGTTGGGTCCAAGTAGTGAATGACGGGCTTACCGCGGTACGTCCCGCGGATTGCGCGCGTCCCGGGAGCGCCTACGTGGCGGCGAATCGAATCGGCCAGTTTCTTCCAGTTAGCAGGATTGCTATCGCCGGTGATGCCGAAATCCGCAGCGTGCTTGAACTTCCTCTTGACCTGGTTCGTCGAAAATACGATCCGTTCGGACGGGCGGGGCGAATGCGTACGCCTAAACAGTCGAGGAAGCGGAACGGGTAGGCCAGCCAGCACGAACAGCCCCGCCATGAAGTCATTGTAGTCCGTCGCGGAGCGCTCAAATGAATCCGACAGCCCCAACTTGTAGTGGACGACCCTGGCCCGCTCTTCGAAACCTGAGTCCCAAAAGCGTTTCTGAAACTCGCCGGCGAACTTCTCGAACTCAGCCTCGGAAAACCGCCTAAGTCCACCGCCCGCGACCAAGCTATGCAGCAGGTCGTCGATACCTTTCCACTTCGACCGAAGGTCCTTGATCTCATTGCGAGATTCATCCCAGAGCATTGCGGAAGCCTTACGAAATTGATATGCAAGATCCCAGGTGTATACGGGCTTACCCTCCTGCAGCCGCCAGCCCGCCTCGAACAACAACCCGCGGGCATTCTCTGTGAGCGCGAGGATCCTAACAAAGTCCTCGATCTGCGCCAAGTCTCCGCTCCTGGCATCAACCCAATTCTGGATCGCGTCGCGGCTTCCCCCTCCTAGAAGTGACTCTAGACAGATCCGCATGTACTTTCTGATCGCGCCCTCGAAGACTCGGAGCGCATCGTGCGAGGCGTGCGCAAGTGACTCCCACCCATCCCGGGAGTGAAGCGGTTGGCGTAGTTCCTTCGGGACTCGCTTGGCCGCAGACTCGGTGATCTCCTTCAAGGCCCCTGCCGCGGTGCGGACACGGTCGAGCAAGGGGCCGAGAAGGCGCGCGCACTCAGCATAATACTCGTCTGGCTTGGGCGGTGCTGGCACACGGGGGTCCACATCCAGAAGTCGCCCGTGGGAGGAAGGGCCTGCACCCGGGGCGCCGGGGCGCCGCTCTGCCGATCCCCCTCCCCCATAGCGGTCGACCCGCCCACGTCTTGCGAGTTCTTGGCGCACTGCGGTCAGCTCATCAAGGAGCCGGCTCCCTTGCTCGACGCTGCGAAGTGATTCTGGGTCACCGAGCGCCCTAAGGATACGCTCCTCCAGGTCCTGCAGCCCCGCTGTGGAGATTTGACGCACGTCCGGGAGCCCGCCACTCGGCCCCTCCCCGTGCAGCGCAACACGTGCGTCTTCCATCGCCTGGGCTAGAAGGTCGTCCCCGTTCGGGCCATCCCCCGCGTCCGCGGGTCCGGAGGCGCCGAGCCCATCTGGTCCTCGGGTCGCAGCCTTCGCCAAAGTGCCGCGGCTGCCGTAGGTGATCAGGTGTGCCAACTTCGACTCCACCGCTTCGATCTGCTTGTTGAGTTCGGCCCGCTTCTTGGCGTTCCACGTGATGCTCCGCTCGGCCTTGAGCCGCCGGATCTCACTCTCCCACGCCGCGATGCTCGCGTCGACCAACTGGCTCTGGGTGGGTTCCAGTCGCGCGTTAGCTGCGTCGGCGCGCGCCGTCGCAAGGGCCATGCGCGCCGCCGCGAGGGCCTGGCGGGCGGCGTGCAACTTGTTTAGCAGCGCGGCCTGCTGGTAGGACCCCTCGGGCACCTCCTGGCTCTTGACCATCAACTCCAGCACCTCGATCTCGGCCTTGCGCTGTGCCTCAATCCGCGCCCGGACCTTCGGGTCGGAGTCGACCCCGCGGGGATCGGCGACCCAACTGGTCAACTGCGGAAGCACCGCTCCCGAGGCCTCCAGGCGCTGCCGGGCTATGCGCGTGACGTAGTACTGGGCCCAGTCGATCCGGTGGTTGACGGCGGCGATCTCGGCGTCGATCCGCTCCTTGCGCTCGGGGCTCCAGGTCGTGCGCTTCTTGTTCTCCAGCCCCCGGCGCTCCCGCTCCAGATCCCGGACGCGCTGCTCGTTGAAGCGCACCGCCGCGCTATCGCGGGCGTCCAGGTATTGATCCTCGGCGCGGGCCAGGCGCGCCTGTGCGGCCGCGAGATTCTCCTTGAGGGCGGCCACGTTCCGTGGGTCCCTGGCCCGGCGCAGCCTCCGGTCCAACTCCTCCACGTCCTTCTGCGCCTCGTCGCGCCGTCGCTCGGTGCGCTTGACGTCGGGATCCTTCTTGAGGGCGCGTTCGGTCTCCTCGTCGAATGTCGTGTCCCGGGGGGGGCGGGAAGGCGGCGCCTGGGCCGGCTCGCCCGGCGCCCCATCTTTGTCATCGCCGCCCAGGATGCCGCGCGCGACCCGCCCCGCCCCCGCCAGGTCCTCGGCGGTGCCCAAGATCCCGACGCCCTCGACTCCGAAGCCGGCACCGGGGGCGCCGGCGGCGGCTCCCGCCGCTGCGCCTCCTGGCCCAGGCGCGTCGCTCAACTGCATCGGATCGTCTCGTGGTGGCGAGGGACGCCCCTTCCCCTTGTACTCCCCCGGCGCCGCCGGGACGCCGCACCGCCAGGGGATGAGGTCAAAGGGGGGCGGGAGCGGGATGCTCGGGGTGTAGTCCGGCGAGAGCCAGGCGCCCGTCGCGTAGTCCTTCTGCGGCACGGGCATGTAGGGATAGGG
>JAPKHB010000263.1 GCA_026647295.1 Planctomycetota bacterium
GCGGCTGTGGAGCGCGCCGATGCGCGCGCTGGCCGGCTTGCTCCCCGGGATCGAGGTCGAGGCGCCGCCCCCCGCGGCCGAACGCGCCGCGCGGCTCGCCGGCGAGGACTTCGTCTTCGTGGGCCACCGCACGCTCGCGGAGGGCAGCGCCGTTGCGCGCGCGCGCTTCGTCTTCGACAAGGGGAGCGTGGACCGCCACCGGCCCTACCTCCTGGCGGTCGGGACGGCCCTGGCCGAGGCCGTCGGATTCCCGCCGGTCCCTGCGGGATCGCCGCTCGCCACGCCTTCGACGTGGGGCCCGCGCCGGCCCGGGCGCCTCGTGCTCCACGGCGACAGCAGCACGCCGCGCAAGGAGTGGGGGGCCGGGCGCCTGCTCGCCCTCGCGGCCCAGCTGGCGCGGGCGGGTCTTGACCCCGTCGTGCTCTGCGAACCCGCCCGCGCGCCCGGGTGGGAGGCGCACGCCCAGGGACGCGTGCCCGTTCGGGCCTTCGGCGACCTGGCCGAGGTGGCGCGCTTCCTCGGCGAGGTGGCGGCGGCGGTCGCGATGGACTCGGGCATCGCCCACCTGGCCAGCGCGGCGGGCACGCCGGTGGTCGCGGTGCACCGGCGGGCGAGCGCCGCGCGCTTCTGGCGCCCGGCCTGGGGCGTCGTGCGCCCGGTCGCGCCGGCCCTTGCGCTGCCGCCCTGGTTGGCCCCGCGCCTTTGGCGGGCGCTCCTGCCGCCCGCGCGCGTGGCGCGGGCCGTGCGTCAGGTGTTGCGCGACGCGGGGCCCAGCACCGCGAGCCAGGCCGCGCCGTAGGCCTCGAGGCCGAAACGCTCCGCGGCCCGGCCGAGGCCGGCGGCGGTCTCGGCCGCGCGCTGGGCGGCCGGGGCCTCGAGCACGGCCGCGATCGCCCCGCTCCAGGCCATGGGGTCGGTCCCCGGCACCTGCGTGCCGGGTCCGGCCACCTCGCCGAGCCCCCCCACGCCGCTGGTGCGCAGCGGCACGCCCGCCACGAGCGCCTCGAGCGCGACCAGACCGAAGCCCTCGTCGCGCGAGGGGACGCAGACCAGGTCGAAGGCGGGCAGGTAGCGCACCGCGTCGGCGTGGGCGCCGAGCAGCCGCACCCGCTCCGGCGCCACGCGGCGCGCCAGGGCCGTGAGCGCCCGGCGCTCACGGCCTTCGCCGATCAGGGCGAGGTTCCAGCGGGGGCCCGTCCCGGCCGCCCCCGCCGCGCGCACGAGCCGGTCGAAGCCCTTCTTGGGGATGAGCCGGCCCACGGCGCCCACCCAAGGCCCGGCGGCGGGCAGGTCGAGGGCCTGGCGCGCCGCCGCGCGCGGAAGCAGCCGCGCGCGGGTCGCCTCGACGTCCAGCGCGTTTCGCACCACGGTCACGTCGCCGGCGGGGATCCCCGCCCGCGCGAGGTCCTCCCGGACGGCCTCGGACACGGCCAGGAGGCGCAGGCCGCGCGAGCACAGCGCCGCCAGGCGCCGGCGGCGGGCCCGGCGGGCCAGCACGCCACTCCCGTGCACGAGCAGGTGCCCGGTGCCGGGTTCGGCGCCCGCGGCGCACAGCAGGTCGGCCACCCGGTAGCGGTGCGCGATCCAGGCGCGGGGCGCAAGCCGCGCGAGCGCCGCCGCGACCGCGGGCACGAGGCGTCGGCGGCGCCGGCCCTTGAGGTCGGCCGCCGCCAGCCCGAGGCCCAGGCGCCCGGGGCCGGCGCCCGGCGGGGCAAGGAGCGCGAGGTGCGCCACGCCCACGCCGTGGCGGGCCAGCGCGCGCTCCAGCGTGTGCTGCGGGTCCGAGCCCGCCGCGGGCGGGGCGTAGCCCACCTGGAGGAGGTCGCCGCTCATCGGCTGTGCGCGATGGCGTCCAGCGCGGCGGGGTTCTCCACCGAGGCCAGGTCCCCGTCCGGCTCGCCCAGCCAGCGCCGGCGGATGGCCCCGCGCACGATCTTGGCCGAGCGGGTCTTCGGCAGGGCGTCCACGAAGCGCACGGCCTTGGGCCTAAGGCTCCGGCCCAGGTGCCGCACCACCGCGTCGGAGAGCGCCGCCCGCAGCGCCTCGTCCTCGGCCTGGCCGGGCTTGAGCACGACGAACACGACGATGTCCTCGCCCTTGAGGGGGTCGGGCACCCCGACGGCCGCCGCCTCGCTCGCCCCGGGATGCTCCAGCACCGCCGCCTCGACCTCCGCCGGGCCGACGCGCTTGCCCGCGACGTTCACGGTGTCGTCGCTGCGCCCGTGGAGGAACCAGAACCCGTCGCGGTCCACGAAAGCCCAGTCCCCGTGGTACCAGACCTCCGGCCCGAAGCGTTCGAAGTAGGTGGCGAGGTAGCGCGCGTCGTCGTTGAGGAAGCCGCGCGTGAGGCTCGGGGCGGGCTGCTTGAGCACGAGGTGGCCGATCCCCTCGCGCAGGGGGCGGCCCCCGTCGTCGAACACGTCCACGTCCATGCCCAGCGCCGGGCCGCGCAGGGTGCAGGGCTTGAGCGCCGTGATGGGCAGCGGCGAGAGGTGGCAGCCCACCAGTTCGGTGCCGCCGCTGATGTTGATGATCGGGCAGCGGCGCCGGCCCACCTCCTCGAAGAACCAGGTCCAGGACTCCGGGTCCCAGGGCTCGCCGGTGGAGCCCAGGATCCGCAGCGAGGAGAGGTCGTGGCCGCGGGCGAGGTCGTCGCCCGCGCGCCGAAGCAGCCGCACGGCCGTCGGGGCCACGCCCAGGTGGGTGAGCCCGTGGCGGTCCACCAGTTCGAAGAGCCGCCCCGACCCCGGCCAGTTGGGCGCGCCTTCGTAGACCAGCAGCGTCGCCCGCAGGGTGAGCACGCCGATGATCTCCCACGGGCCCATCATCCAGCCCACGTCGGTGAGCCAGAAGAAGCGGTCGCCGGGCTTCACGTCGAACGCGTAGGCGAGCTCCTTGGCGATCTGCGCGAGGCTGCCGGCGTGGGTGTGCACCGTGCCCTTGGGCCGGCCGGTCGTGCCCGAGGTGTACAGCACCATGGCGTGGGCTTCGCTGTCCAGCTCCTCGGTGCGCTCGTCGGGCGCGCGGGCCAGCAGCGCCTCGTGCCACCACAGGTCGCGCCCCGGCTCAAAGGCCACGGCCGCGCCGGTGCGGCGCACCACCACGACGTGGCGCAGCGTGGGCACCCGCGCCGCCGCCTGGTCGGCCGCCGGCTTGATCGGCACCTCCTTGCCGCGGCGAAAGCTCCCGTCGGCGGTGAAGAGCACCACCGCGCCCGCGTCCCGAAGGCGCACCGCGAGCGCCTCGGGCCCGAAGGCCGAGAAGACCGGGATCGCCACGGCCCCGACCTGGAAGCACGCCAGGAGCGCCACCACCACCTCGGCCCCCATCGGCAGGTACAGGCCCACCCGGTCGCCGGGCCCGACGCCGAGCGCGCGCAGCAGCCCGGCGCCCTGGTTCACCTGGCGGCGCAGCCCCGCGTAGTCCAGCGCCGTGACCGTGCCGTCGTCGGCCTCGGCCCGGAGCGCGGGTTCGGCCCCGTGGCCGGCGGCCACGTGGCGGTCCAGGCAGTTCAGGACGAGGTTGGTGCGCCCGCCGAGGAACCAGCGGGTCCACGCAAGGCCCCGGGAGCGGTCCAGGGTGCGCTCGTACGGCCGGTACCAGGAGATGCCCAGGTCCTTCAGCGCCACGTCCCAGAAGCGCCCGATGTCGGCGACCGACCAGGCGTGCAGCGCCGCGTAGGAGTCGACGCCGGCGTGCGCGAGGAGCCGGGCCACGTTGGCGGTGCGCAGGAGGTCCGGGCCGGGGCGCCAGACGATCCCGGTGGGGGGGGCGGGCTCCATCCGCGCATTGAAGCCCCGCGCCCGTCCCGGCAAAAGGCCCGCCCGCCGCCGACGCCCGCGCGCCGCCACCGCGCGGGCGGCCGGGGCGGGGGGCGCGCCGCGCGCGGGGGGTCGCGGGGCCCTGCGATCCCGGGTAGGCTCTCGCGGCGTGGGAAGGCACACGGTGGTACGCCTCCGCCAGTCTCGGGACCGTCGCCCCGCGGCCGCGCCGGGCCGCGGCCGCGGGGCGGCGTGGGCGCTCGCGCTCGCCTTGCTCCTGGGCCTTGCGGGCGGGGCCGGCGCCGAGGAGGAGGCCGCGGTCGAGGCGGCCGTCAAGGACGCCCGCGCGCTGCTCGCGCTGGAGGAGGAAGGCGTGGCGGCGCGCGCGCTGGAGCGGCTCGACGCCGCGCGCCCCGAGGCCCGCGAGTCCTTCGAGTTCTGGGAGTTGTACCTGCGGGCCTGGCTCGCGGCGGGCCGCAGTCCGGAGTCATTCTTCGAACACGGGCTCAAGCCCGAGGACGGCGCCGGCGCCGACGCCACGATCGGGGCCCTGCTCAAGGCCCGGCGCGCGGCCGACGCCGCGGCGCGGCGCGCGATCCTCGAGGCGGCGGCGCGCCGCGCACCCCGGGGGCTGCCCTTGCGCCTGCGCCTCATCCGGGAGTTGATCGGCGCCGAGGCCTACGTGGACGCGGAGGACCTCCTGGACGCGGTGCTCGAGGCCCATCCGGGCCTCGAGGAGGCCGTGACGCTCAAGGGCGAGTTGTTGCTCGAGGACGGCATGGCCAGCCGCGTCGTGGACCTGGCCGAGCAGGGCCTCGAACGCGGGGTGACCGCGGGCCTCCTGGCGCTCAAGTCGCGCGCGCTCAAGGTGATGGCGCGCCACGCGGGAACGCCCCCGGAGCAGGAGCGCCTGCGGGCCTCGGCGCGCCAGGCCGCCGAGGAGGCCGTGGAGCGCGACCCCCGCCCGGCGCACGTGCTCCTGCTCGCCGACCTGCTGGACGAAGCCGGGGAGGCGGACGCGGCCCGGACCCTGGTCGAGCGCCACTTCAAGGAGCGGGGCGCGCCCGAGTTGGGGCTGCGCCTGGCCCACGACGCCCTGGCCGCGGGCGACTACGCCGCGGCGGTGCGGGGCCTTGCGCCCGCGGCCCTCGACCACCGGGCGGCGGCCCGCGCCCTGGCCGTCGCGCACGCGCGGCTGGGCCAGGCCGAGGAGGCGCGCCGGGCGGTCACCCAGGCACTTGCCCACGACCCGGACGCCGTCGCGCTGGCCGCGGAGGTGGAACTCGCGCTGGGGGACTGGCAGGCCGCGCTGGCGCGCCTCGGGGAGCGGGACGATCCGGCGGCGCGCGCGGTGCGCGTGCGCGCGCTGGCCTTCGGGGCCCAGCCCGAGCCGCTGGCCGCGCTCGCCGGGGAGGCCGCCCGCGAGGGGCGGCGCGAGGGCGAGGAGGTGGTGCTCGCGCTGCTGGAAGCCCGGGCGCTCGGGGCGCTCGGGCCCAAGGCCGACGGGCTGCGGCGCACGCTGGTCGAGGGGCGTGCGGCGGCGGGGCGGATGCGCCCGGCACGCCCCGAGAAAGGCTCGCCGGGCCTCAAGCCCCAGGCGCGCACCGAGGGCTTCGCGCTGCGCGTGCCCACCTACGTGCGGGCGGTGAGCGGGTGCTTCTTCCGGCCGCGCGCGACCCGGCTCTTCTTCCGCATGCACCTGGAGGTGGTGGGGGAGGGCCAGTTCTCCTTCTCCCGGCGCCACGTGCTCGCCTGCGAGAGCGACTGCGAGATCGAGCCCGCGCGGGACTTCGCCTTCGAGGGCCTGGAGGTCGCCGGCGCCCCCGCCCCGGACGCCGACGAGGAGGACGCCGAGGAGGAGCCGCGGTACGCCGACTTCGCCCCGGCGGCGGCCGCCTTCGCCCGCGGCTGCCGGGCCGTG
>JAPKHB010000264.1:0-5390 GCA_026647295.1 Planctomycetota bacterium
CTCGGATCCACCGCGGCATTCTCTCTTCTTTCTCCAAGATCTCCCGCCCGGACCTCTCAGAAAGGCAGCACGACAACCCCATCGTTGACGGAGCCCCCGCGGTCCACCACGCTGTGCGCCCCATGACTGCCAATGCCCGCATCGATCAGCAGATCGAAGAGCTCAAGGCCCTGGCGAGCGACGTCGTCGACCGCGCCCGCAGAGGCGGCGCCGACGTCGCCGAGGCCATCGCCCGCTCCGGCTCCGAGCTTTCCACCAAGGTCCGCCTCGGAAAGCCCGAGCTCGTCGAGGAGGCCACCCACAAGAGCCTCGGCATGCGCGTCATGAAGAACCGCCGCGTCGCCCTCACCTCGACGAGCGACCTCACCCCTGCGGGCATCGACCGCTTCGTCAAGGATGCCCTCGAGCTCGCCGACATCTCCCAGGAGGACGCCTTCGCCGGCCCCGCCGACCCTGACCTCATCGCCACGGGCCCCTTCCCCGACCTCGACCTCTACGACCCTGCCGGCGGCGACGTCACTGCGGCCCAGGCCATCCGGTGGGGGGGCCGCCCCCGGGCCCGCCCCCCCGTCGCCCCCAGGGCCCGCCGCCTCGCCGTGCACCGCGGGGTCGTAGGCCAGGCGCCGGGTGAAGGTCCCGGTGAGCAGCCAGCGGGCCCCGCCGCGCAGGTCCTCGAGCACCAGGAACAGCGCCGGGAGCAGCACGAGGACGAGGACCGTCGCCGCGAGCAGCCCGAAGACGATCGCCACGGCCATCGGGATCAGGAAGCGGGCCTGGAAGGACGTCTCCAGCATGAGCGGGGCCAGCCCGGCGCAGGTGGTGATCGAGGTGAGCAGGATCGCCCGCATGCGGCCCCGGGCGGCCGCCACGACGGCCTCGACGAGCGGGAGGCCCTCGCGCCGCCGCCGGTTCGCCAGGTCGACTAGGATCAGCCCGTCGTTGACGACGATGCCCGCCAGCGCCACCGCGCCGATCATCGAGAGGATCGTGAAGGGGTAGCCGGTGACCCAGTGTCCGACGACCGCCCCGCCCAGGGCGAAGGGGATCACGCTCATCACGATCACGGGCTGGACGTAGGAGCGGAACAGCACCGCGATCAGGGCGTAGATGAGCAGCAAGGCCGCCGGGAAGAGCCAGACGAGCGAGCCGACCGACTCGCGCGTCTCCTTCTGCCGGCCCTCGAAGGTGAAGCTCACCCCCGGGAAGCGGGTCGGCACGTCCGCCAGCGCGGCGGTGGCCGCGCGGGTGATCTCGCTCACGTTGCCCACGCGCTCGTCCACGTCCGCGACCAGGGTCGCCGCGCGCCGGCCGTCCACGCGCAGGATCGAGGCGTAGCCCCGGTCCGCGTCGAGGTGGGCCACCTCGCCCAGGGGGGCCCGCCCCCCGCCGGGCAACTGCACCTGGAAGCGGGCCAGGTCGCCCATCACGCGCCGCCCCGCCGCGGGGAGGAGCAGGCGCACCTTCACCTCCTCGTTGCCGATCTGGAGGCGCTGGGCCTCGTAGCCGTACAGGGCGTGCCGCACCTGGCTCGCGAGATCCTGGGTCGTGAGGCCCAGGAGCCGGGCGTCCTCGCGCAGGGCGAGGCGCACCTCGAGCTTGCCCAACTCCAGGTCGTCGTAGAGTTCGGTCACCCCGGCGTAGCCCCCAAGGTGCGTGCCCACGGCGTCCACCGCCGCGGCCAGTCGCCCGAGGTCCTCGGCGCGCAGGCGCACCTCGATGGCCGGGCCCGTCGGCGCGCCCCCCTGGGCGCCGAAGGAGAGCCGGCGCACGCCGGGCAGGCGCGCCGTGCGCGCCCGCAGCTCCTCGATCACGGCCTGGGAGACGCGCTGGCCCAGCGCCTCGCGCCGGTCGGCCGGCACGAGTTCGATGACCACCTGCCCGACGATCGCGGGGTCCGAGGCCTCCTGCCGTCCCCGGTCGCCGTAGGACGCGCCGAGCACGGAGAACACCGAGGCGACCTCCGGCTGGGCGAGCGCCGCCTCCTCGATGCGCGCGAGCGCGCGCACGGTCTCCTCCTCGGGGGTGCCCGCCGACATCTCCAGCCGGGCGGAGAGGGCCTCGGCGTCGCTCTGCTGGAGCAGCACGAAGGGGACGAGGCCCCCGGCCACGAGCCCCGCACAGAGCAGGAGCCCCGCCAGGGCGGCGGCCAGGAAGGGGTACCGCCAGCGCAGCAGGAAGCGCAGGTGGCGCTCGAGGATCCCCGGCAGGCGCTCCTCGAAGAGGCGGTGGCGGGCTTCGGAGAGCCGCTCCAGCGCCCGGGCGAGCCCCCCGGCGACCCGGGCGCGGGCGGGCCGGTGGGCCAGGTGGCTCGGCAGGATCAGCAGCGCCTCCACCAGCGAGACCAGCAGGGCTGCCGTGACGACCTGGGGCAGGACGCCGAGGAACTGGCCCATGCGCCCGGCCATGAAGAGCAGCGGCAGGAAGGCCGCGATCGTGGTGCTCACCGCCGCCAGCACGGGCAGCGTGACCTCGCGCGCCCCCGCCTCGGCCGCGGCCAGCGGGGGGAGCCCCTCGCGGCGCTTGCGGAAGATGTTCTCGCCGATCACGATGGCGTCGTCCACGAGCAGCCCGAGGACCACGATCAGCCCGAACAGGCTGATGAGGTTGATGGTGAGCCCGGCGGCCGCCATCGCGGCGAAGGTGCCGAGGAACGCGACCCCGAGCCCCGCCGCGACCCACAGGGCCACGCGCAACTCCAGGAACACCGCCAGCGTGAGCAGGACCAGTGCGAGGCCCGCCAGGGCGTTGCGCGTCATCAGGTCCAGGCGTTGCTCGATGAACCGGGCCAGGTCGGTCGTCGTCTCGGCCCGCACGGCGCCGCCCAGGTGCCGGGGGTGTCGGGCGACGTACGCCTTCACGGCCGTGGCGATGGCGATCGCGTCCTGCTCGGGCGTCTTGAACACGGTGATCGAGACGGCGCGCCGGCCGCGGAAGCGCCCCCGCTCGCTGCCCTCCACGAACGCGTCCGCGACCCGCGCGACCTCCCCCAGGCGCACGGTGCGCCCCCCGGGGGTGGTGGCCACCGCCAGCGCCTCCAGGGCCAGCGCCCGCTGGGCCTCGCCCAGCGTCCGCACGCGCACGTTGCGCTCGGGCCCCTTGAGCTGGCCGCCCGGCTGGTCGCGGTTCAGGGCGGCGAGCGTGCGCCCGATCTGCTCGAGCGTGAGCCCGTGTTCGTCGAGCCGGGCGGGCTCGACCTCGACCTTGATCTCGCGCGCCCGCCGCCCGGTCACGGCCACCTCGGTCACGCCCGGCAGGTCGAGCAGGTCGTCTTCCACCCGCGTGGCCACGGCGTGAAGGCTGGCCTCGTCCACGTCTCCGAACAGGACCACCGCGATCACCGGGATGTACGGCCGGGCCTCCACGATCTCCGGCTCCTCGGCGCCGTCGGGCAGGTCCGGGCGCGCCTTGTCCACCTCGGCCCGAAGGTCCGAGAGCACGCGGTCGCGGTCCGCCCCGTCCTCGAGTTCGGCCACGATGACCGCGATGCCCTCCGTCACGGTCGTGCGCAGCTCCTCCACCCCGTCCACGTCGCGGATCTCGCGCTCGACCACGCGGGCCACCGTGCGTTCGATCTCCTCGGGCGTGGCGCCCGGGTAGGGCACGCTCACGAACACCTGCTCGGGCTCCACGCGCGGGAAGAACTCGCGCACCAGGGTGGAGAGGGCGTAGAGCCCCGCGGCCACCACGCCGAGCATCAGCAGGTTCACGGCGACCGGGTTGCGCACCGAGAACCCGGGCAGGTTCATCGCCCCGGCTCCGGCGTGCCGGCGGCTTCCGGCGCCCTTGCCTCCTCCGCGCGGGCCGTGCGGGCGAGCGCGCCCTCCGGGAGCGCCTCCAGGTTGGTGAGGACGACCTCCTCGCCCTCCTCGATGCCCGCTTCCACCAGTGCCTCCCCCGGCAGGAGGCGCCGCACGCGCGGCCGGCGCGTCGCGACGCGCCGCGGCGCGTCGGGGGCGGCGCCCGGGACGAGGACGCGCACCTCGTCGCCCAGGAAGGCGGTGCGCGGGATCGCCGCCACCGCGGGGTGTTCGAGGCCCTCGACCTCGGCCGCCACGTGGGTCCCGGGCGGGATGGGGTTCTCCCCCGGAGTCCCGGCCACCTCGACCCAGACGCGGAAGGTGCGCGTGGCGTCGTCCACCTCCGCGGCCACGCGCGCCACAGGCCCGGCCCACAGGCGTACGCCCGACCCCGGATCCCGCAGGACCACGCCCGCCCCTGGCCGCACCTCGAAGGCCCGGCTCGCCGGCAGCGCCAGGGCCACCTCCACCCGCGCGAGGTCCAGCACGTCGAACAAGGGATCGCCCACGCGGACATGGTCGCCCGCCGCGACGTGGCGGGCCACGACCCGCCCCGCGAAGGGGGCGTGCACCTCCGTGCGCTCCACCTCGCGCTCGGCCAGCCCGAGGTCCTCCTGGCGCGCCGCTTCCCGGGCCCTGGCCGCCGCGAGGGCCTGGGTGTCCTGGGCGAGCGCCGCCTCCATCTGGAGCACCTGCTGGCGGCGCAGCGCCACCTGCATCTGCTGGCGGTCCAGTTCGCTCGCCGCCAGCGTCGCGGGCACGAGGCGCGCGGTGCGCTCGTACTCCCGTTCGGCCGCCGCTTGTTCTCCGCGCGCGACCTCCAGCCGCTCGGACCAGCTTGCGACCAGGCCTTCGAGCCGTGCGGCCTCCGCGGCCGCCGCCGCGAGCTCCGCCTGCGCCCGGCGGGCGCGCGCGCGCGGGTCGCGGTCGTCCAGCCGCAACAGGGCCGGGCCGCCGGGGCCCGCCACCTCGGCCCCGGCCTCCAGTTGCGTCGGATGCACCCAGGCGACGACCCCCGCCACCTCGGCCGCGACCCGGGCCCGGCGCAGGGCGGCGGCGCGCCCGTAGCAGGCGACGGGCTCCCGGAACGGGCCGTAGCGCACACGCAGCGTGCGCACCGTCGGCGGCTCGGCGAGGGTGGGCTGGCGCGGGCTCTCCGCGCGCCGTGCGGCCAGGGCCTTGAGGCCCGCGGCGCCGGCGGCCAGAAGGGCGCCGCCCAGGAGCAGGCTGACGAGGATGCGCGCCTTGAGCGCGCGTCCGGCTCGCGGCGCGGGATCCATGCGCGCCTGACCATACCGGCGGCCCGGCCGCACCGGCCCGAACTGCGCGGGGGCGCGGGGGAGTGCAGAGGGGGTGCGCGCAGCACCCCCTTTGCCAAGCGTCGGCGCGCGACAGCGCGCCGACCTTGTACAGTCCGCGCGGGAGCGCGGAGGGAAGGGGTGGCGGCCTTGCTCAGCAGGAAGGACCACCGGAGGGCGCGGAACGCCCCTTGCGCCGGGGCCCTCAAGCCGCCCGGGCGCAGCACCCCCTTTGCCAAGCGTCGGCGCGCGACAGCGCGCCGACCTTGTACAGTCCGCGCGGGAGCGCGGAGGG
>JAPKHB010000264.1:5490-5647 GCA_026647295.1 Planctomycetota bacterium
AAGGGGTGGCGGCCTTGCTCAGCAGGAAGGACCACCGAAGGGCGCGGAACGCCCCTTGCGCCGGGGCCCTCAAGCCGCCCGCGCGCAGCACCCCCTTTGCCAAGCGTCGGCGCGCGACAGCGCGCCGACCTTGTACAGTCCGCGCGGGAGCGCGGAG
>JAPKHB010000265.1 GCA_026647295.1 Planctomycetota bacterium
GGCGGTTGCGCCGCAGCGCGCTGCGCAGCCGCGCGCGGGCGAGGTCGCGCTCGCCCCCCTCCAGCGCGATCTCGGCCGCCGCCGCCCACAGGTCCGGAGCGTCGGGCAGGCTCGCCAGCCCGCGCAAGAGCGCGCGCTCGGCGGCCTTGGAGCGGCCGGCCGCCAGGTGCACGGCCGCGAGGTCCAGGTGCAACTCGATCCCGTCGGGATTGCGGTGCGCGGCGCGCGAGAGCAGCCCCGCCGCCTCGCGTACCTCGCCCAGGCGCCCGAGCGCCCGGGCGAGCGCGCGCACCGCAGGCACCTCGTCGGGGTCGAGGTCAAGGGCCGTGAGCAGCGCGCGCCGGGCCGCCCGCGGCCGCCCGATCGCGAGCAGGAACTCGCCGAGGCGGCGCCACCCCTCCGCCGAGCCCGGCTCGCCCTCCGCCGCCCCGCGCAGCAGGCGCAGGGCCCCGGGCGTCTTGCCCTGGCCGTGGAGCGCCCGCGCGCGCAGCGCGAGCGCGTCGCCGAGCAGCGCCTCGTCGGCCTCCAGCCCGTCGAGCGCCGCCCCGGCCTCGGCGAAGCGCCCCAGTTCCAGGAGCGCCTCCGCCCAGCGCACCCGGGCCTCGGCGAAGCCCCCGTCCAACTCCACCGCGCGCCGGTAGTGCGCCGCGGCGTCGGCGTGGTGGTCCCGCGCGCGCGCGAGGTCCCCGAGGCCGTAGGCGGCGTCGGCCGCAAAGGGCCCCGCGAGCGCCCGCAGGTAGGCCCGGCTGGCCTCGCGCCGCCGCCCGAGCGCGGCGTAGGCGCGCGCGCGCCCCACGTCGGCCTCCGGGTGTTCTGGCTCGATGGCCAGCGCGCGGCGCCACGCCTCGAGCGAGCGCTCCGGCTGGTCGGCCAGGAGCCAGGCCAGGGCGACGTGGCGGTGGGGATGCGGACAGCCCGGGTCCAGGCGGATGGCGCGCTCGGCGTGGTGGAGCGTCTTCTCCAGGTCGCCGGCCAGCGCGTGGCAGTGCGCGAGGTTGCAGTGCACCTCCTCGAGCTCCGGCTCGCGCCGCTCGGCCTCCTCGAAGGCCTCGATCGCCCGGTCCAGGTCGCCCTCCCGCCCGTGGCACAGCCCGAGCCCGAGCCACGGGGCCGCGTTGTCGGGCGCCTGGGCGATCGCGCGCCGGTAGCGCCGGCGGGCCGCGGCGTACTGGCCCTCCTCCAGATGGCAGTGCCCGAGGTAGAGGTCGATGCGCGGGCTGACGACGCCCTGGCGGTCCAGGTTGCGCAGCATGAGGCGCGCGGCCTCGATCGCGCCCTCCTCGAAGCGCTCCACGGCCTTGCCCAGGCGGTCGTCGGGGTCGTGCCACACGGTGCGCGCGGGTCCTTTCGCGCGCAGTGTCGGGGCGGGGACGGACAGCCTCCCCGGGGCGCCTTCGCCCGCGCGCCCGGGGGACCCGGGCGCCGGGGGCGGGAGCCCCCGGCGGGGGCGCCAAGGGCGCCCGGCGGGGCCCGCATTTGGGTGGCCCGCGCGCCCGTGCGTGCTACTGTCGGCGGCTTCCACCTGCGTCCCGTCAGGAGCGCCATGAGCACGCCCATCCCCCCCGCCGCCGACGCCGTGCCCCAGGAGATCCACGTCCCCTGGGAGGGGGAGGGCAAGCGCCCGAACCTGCTCGACGTGCGCAACTTCGGGATCATGGCCCACATCGACGCCGGCAAGACCACGGTCACCGAGCGCATCCTCTTCTACTCCGGCCGCATCCACCGCACCGGGGAGGTCCACGAGGGCAAGGCCACGATGGACCACATGAAGGAGGAGCAGGAGCGCGGGATCACCATCACCAGCGCCGCCACGAACACCCGCTGGCGCGGCTGCCACCTCAACATCATCGACACGCCGGGGCACGTCGACTTCACCGCCGAGGTGGAGCGCAGCCTGCGCGTGCTGGACGGCGCCGTCGCGGTGTTCGACGCCGAGGCCGGCGTCGAGCCCCAGTCCGAGACGGTCTGGCGCCAGGCCAACCGCTACAAGGTCCCCCGCATCTGCTTCCTCAACAAGATGGACAAGGCCGGCGCGAACTTCGACGCCGCCGTGGCCTCGATCCGCACGCGCCTGGGCGCCAAGGCCTTCCCCATCCAGTACCCGATCGGCCAGGAGGCCTCCTTCCGCGGGATCGTCGACGTGCTCGAGAACACGGCGATCCTCTACGACGACGAGTCCCAGGGCCGGCGCTTCCACACCGAGCCGGTCCCGGAGGACCTCAAGGCCAAGGTGGAGGCCCTGCGGCGCGAGCTGGTCGAGGCGGCCGCCGAGATGGACGACAGCCTGCTCGAGCGCTACTTCGCCGGCGAGGAGCTCCACCGCGACGACCTGCTCGTCGCCATCCGCCGCGGCGTGCTCTCGGGCGCCATCGTCCCCGTGCTGTGCGGCTCGGCGCTGCGCAACAAGGGCGTCCAGCGCCTCATGGACGCGGTGTGCTACTTCCTGCCCTCGCCGCTCGACATCGCGACGGTCACGGGCCTGCACCCCGACACCCAGGCCGAGATCGTGCGCCACCCCGACTCCAACGAGCCGCTGGCGGCGCTGGCCTTCAAGACGGTGGCCGACAAGAACGGCGACCTGTACTTCGTGCGCGTGTACAGCGGGCGCATCGAGCAGGGGATGCAGGTGTGGAACGCCGTGCGCGGCAAGCGCGAGCGGGTCGGCCGCCTGGTGCTGATGCACGCCGCCGAGCGCGAAGCGGTCGACGTGCTCGAGGCGGGCCACATCGGCGCCGTCGTGGGCTTCAAGGACACCTACACGGGCGACACGCTGTGCACCAAGGAGGCCCCCATCCTCCTGGAGCCCATGCAGTTCCCCGAGACGGTGATCTCGATGTCGATCCAGCCCCAGAGCCGCACCGACCGCGACAAGCTGGGCGAGGCGCTCTCGCGGCTGGCGCGCGAGGACCCCACCTTCCGCACCTGGACCGAGGAGGAGACCAGCGAGACGATCATCTCGGGCATGGGCGAACTGCACCTGGAGGTGCTGGTGAGCCGCCTGCTCAACGAATACAAGATCGCCTGCCAGGTGGGCCAGCCCAAGGTCGCCTACCGCCAGACGCTCAAGCGCGGCGGCGAGATCGAGGGCCGCCACGTCAAGCAGAGCGGCGGCCGCGGCCAGTTCGCCGTGGTGCGCCTGCGGATCACGATCCACGAGCAGACCGAGAACGACTTCGAGAGTTCCATCGTGGGCGGCGCGGTGCCCAAGGAGTACGTCTCGCCGGTCAACCAGGGCCTGATGGCGGCCTGCCAGGAGGGCTACCCGCTCGGCTTCCCCTTCGTGAAGTTGCACTTCGACCTGTACGACGGCAAGCACCACGAGGTGGACAGCTCCGAGATGGCCTTCAAGGAGGCCGCGCGCGTCGCCCTGCGCGGGGCCACGGCCGAGTTCGGCGTGGACATCCTGGAGCCCTGGATGATGGTCACGATCACGGCGCCCGAGAAGAACCTCGGCGACGTGCTGGGCAGCCTCAACCAGCGCCGCGGCCAGGTGGACCGGACCGAGAAGAGCTCGGGCGACGCCATGCGCGTCTACGCCCACGTCCCGCTGGCGGAGATGTTCAAGTACTCCGAGGTGCTGCGCGGCCTCACCCAGGGCCGCGGCGTCTACACCATGGAGCCCTTCGAGTACCGCGTCGTGCCCCAGTCCATCGCCGAGAAGATCCGCAAGGAGGTCGAGGCCGAGCGCGCGCGCCGCAACCGCTGATCGATTGACCATACGGAGCCAGGCTCCGGTGCATCATTCGACGGCCATCGAAAGGGCGGCGGCGGATCGACTTCGAGTCCCGCGCTCCCGCCCGGGGCCGCGAACCGCGGGAAGCCTTGCGCCTTGACGCCCGCACCGCCGGCGTCCACACTCCGGCCGTGTCCCGGCCTGCGCGCGGCGCCCGCACGACGTCCCGGCGCCTGGAGGCCCAGGCGGCGCGCCTGATCGCCCGGGGCGCCGCCGACGAGGCCTACGCGACGCTCCGCCGGGCGGCCGGCCCCGCGCCGCACGACCCGCGCCTCGCCCAACTCCTCGCCCTGGCCCTGGCACGCCTGGCCCGCACGCCCGAGGCCCGCCGCGACGCCCTGGCGATCCTCGCACGCCTGGGCCGTGAGGGGACGCCGGACGTCGAGACGCTGGGCCTGATCGCGCGCATCCAGAAGGACGTCGGCCTGGAGGCGACCGACCCGCGCGAGCGCGCCACCGGCCTGGCCCGCGCGCTGCGCTCCTACCGGCGCGCCTGGCGCCACGCCCCTTCCTCCTACTGGGTGGGCGTGAACGCCGCGACGCTCGCTGCCCTGCTCGGCCAACCGCGCGCGGCCCGCCGCGACGCCGCGCGCGTCGCGCGGCTGGTCGAGGCCGCCCTGCCCCGCGCCCGCGGCCCCGAGCGCTACTGGGCCCTGGCCACGCGGGGCGAAGCCGCGTTGCTCGCGGGCGACGTGGCCGCCGCGCATGCGGCCTACGCCCGCGCCCACGCAGCGGCCGCAGGCGACCACGCCTCGCTGGCCTCCACGCGGCGGAACTTGTGCCTGGTGCTTTCCGCGCTGGGCCAGGAGGCCCTGTGGCCCGACTTCGACCGCCGCCTCGCCCCGCCCGCCGTCGCCGTGCTCCACCCGGCCGCGTCCCGCCGCCCGGCCCCCGACCCCGGCCTGGGCCGGCGCGCCCGCGCGTGGATCCGGGCGACAGGGGCCGGGATCGTCTTCGCCCCCGCCACGCCCGGCCCCGGCCTCGCCTTCCTCGAAGCGGCGCTCGCCGCGGGCGGCGCGGCCCACGTCGTCCTGCCCTACGACGCCGCCGCGCTACGCGGCGAGCACGCCCGCGGGCCCCACGGCCGCGTCTGGGCCCGGCGCTTTGACCGCGTCTGCGCGCGCGCGACGCGCATCCACCTGGCCGGCGGCCGGCGCGCGGCGGCGGGCCCCGTCGAACGCCGCTACCTCGCCGCCTTCCTGGACGGCGTGGGGCGCCTGCGCGCGCGCGAGCTCGACGCCCCGCTCCTGCGCGTCGCGGTCCGTGCCGACGGGCGCGTCGGCGAGCGTCCCCCGCCGCCGGGCGCGGCCCGGGGCGGGCGCATCGTGACGGCCCTCTTCGGCGACGCGGAGGGCTTCAGCCGGCTCTCGCAGGCCGAGGCGGCGCGCTTCGTGCGCGACGGCCTCGGCCTCGTGGCCCGCGTCGCGCGGCCCTTCCGGCCCCGGATCCTGGAGGCCGAGACCTGGGGCGACGGCCTCCTCGTGCTGCTGGACGACGTGGAGGCGGCCGGCAACCTGGCCGTCGCGCTGGCCGCCGAGGCCCGCCAGACCTCCGGCTCACGTCTGGGCCTCCCCCAGGGCCTGCGCCTACGCCTTGCGCTGCACACCGGACCGGTCGAATTCGCCCGCGACCCGCTCTCCGGGCGCCGCCGGGCCTTCGGCCCCCACCTCTCGCACGCCGCGCGCATCGAACCCGTCACGCCCCCGGGCCACGTCTACGCGAGCGAGTCCTTCGCCGCCCTCGCCCTCGTCCAGGGCGCCCGCGGCTTCGATTGCACGCCGCTGGGCGCCGTCGACTGGGCCAAGGGCTACGACCTCGAGACCGGTCGTCCGATCACCAACGACGACAAGCGTCCGCCCAATCCGTTTGCCGAGGGCGCGGCCGGCGAGGGCGGCAAGGGCAAGCCGGT
>JAPKHB010000266.1 GCA_026647295.1 Planctomycetota bacterium
TCCTCGAGCCCCAGCAACGGGTGTTCGCGGCGCAGGTCCAGGCGCGCCGGGCTCCGCGGATGCTCGAAGTCGAGCCGCTGGGCGAGGTGGCGCGCGCGGGCCGCGTCGCCGCCCGGCCGGGCCTCGATCCGCGCCCCCAGGGCCAGCGCGCCCGCCGGATCCGACAGCCGCGCCGCGGCGTCCTCGGGCAACGCGCGCAGGAGCGCGCGGGCGGCGTCGAGGTCGCCTTCGCGCGCGGCGGCCTCCGCGCGCAGGTGGGCCAGGTCGGCGGCGGCCGCTGCCGGCGGCGCGGCCGGCAGCCACGCCTCCAGGCCCGCGCGGCCCAACTCCGCAAGCACGCGGCGGGCCTCGCGGACCAGGCGCCCGGGCGCGAGGTCGACCTCGTCCAGGCTCGCCAGCAGGAGCGTGCGCGCGCGCCCGACCCACTCCCCCCCGGGTTCGCGCGCCAGCCGCCCGAGCAGCAGCGAGGGATCGTCCCCCTCGGCGGCAAAGCGCAGGAAGCGGCGCACCTCCCCGGGCCGTCCGGCCTCGGTGAGCAGCAGCAGGGCGGCCGCGCCGGTGGCCTCGGCGGCTTGCGGGTCCGCCGGATCGACGCGGGCCGCACGCGCCTCGCCGGCGTCGAGGCGGCGGGCGAGTTCCTCGACGCGCTGGTCCAGGTCGCCGGCGGCGGCGGTCGCCGCGAGTTCCTTGAGCCAGGCCGGCGCCGGGCCGCCGCGCGGGGCCGGGTCCTCGTAGGCCGCGGCGCCCAGCGCCCGCAGCAGCACGCGCGCAAGGTTCGCCCGGCCGGAGACGAGCGGCTCGGCGTTGACGGTGATGCGCGCGACGCGCCGCCCCTCGCGCACGGCGGAGCGGATCCGGAAGGGGACGCCTTCGTCTCCGAGCGCCGCGAGTTCCACGAGCGCGCCGGGGAGCGTGAGCCCGGTCACGGCCGCGAGCCGGGTCCGGGCCGCGGCCACCTCGTCCTCGAACACGGTGCGCAACGCCCCCAGCCGCGGGTCCGGGCCGGTCGGATAGGGGTCCTCGGACGGGGTCGGGGCGGTGCGCAGGGCGTCCGGCGCGGCGGCCGCCGCCGGGGCGTCAGGGGAGCCCTGCTCCAGCGGGCCGACCGGGGCGGCCGGGCCGCTCGGCGCGCCCCGGGCGCCCAGCCCGCCCCCGGTACAGGCCGCAAGCAGCAGGAGGGCAACCAGGGCGGGGAGCGCGAAACGGGCCATGGGCGGCCGTTCCAGTCTCCCACCCCCCGTTCATCGGGCCGTCATCGCGTCCACGAGGGCCCGTGCGGCCGCCCGGGGATCGGGGGCTTCCTTGAGCGCCCGGATCACGGCCAGCCCGTCGGCCCCCCGGGCCCGGAGCTCGGGGGCGTTCTCCGGCTCGATGCCGCCCAGGGCCACCACCGGGATGCGCACCGCCTGGCGCAGGCGCCCGAACAGGGCCGCGCCGAGGGGGTCGCCCTTTCGCGGCACGCCGTAGACGGGCGAGAGCACGGCGTAGTCGGCCCCCGCCCGTTCGGCGGCCCGCAGTTCGGCCTCGCTGTGGCAACTCACGCCGATCCAGCCCGGGAACCAGGGTCGCACGCGTCGGGCCGGCGGCGAGCGCACGCCGAGCTGCACGCCCTGCGCCCCGACCGCCATCGCCACGTCGCCGCGGTCCCCGACGATCAGCGCGACGCCGTGTTCCTTCACCCGCCAGGCGAGGTCCTTGGCCGCGCGGTACAGTTCGGCGCCGGTGGCCAGGGGCTCGCGCAGCCACACCGCGCTCACCCCGCCCTGCATCGCCGCTTCGAGCCGCTGCCAATCACGCGCGGGCTCGCGGCCGACCACGTAGACGAGGCGCAACGCGCGCTCCAGCGCGTTGGGCTCTCCGGCCCGGGGCGCGGCCCCGACGAAGGAGGCGTCGCCGGCGGCCGCGCTCACGCCCCGTCTCCGAACAGGAGGGGCTCGAGGCCCCGCACCAGGCCCGCGCGTCCGTCCGCCATGGCCCGGATGGCCAACAACACCCCGGGAACGTAGCACTCGCGCGAGAGCGCGTCGTGGGCGAGGCGCAGCGTCTCGTGTTCGGCCCCCAGGCGCACCTCCATGCTGGCGTGCAGGCCCGGCAGGCGCAGGCTGTGGACCTGCACCCCCGCCACGTCGACGCCGCGGGCGGGGTGCCCGGAATGGGGCCCGGGGCGGGCCCCCGCCGCCCCGAGCGCGTGCGCCGTGGCGAGCGCCGTCCCCGAGGGGGCGTCGAGCTTGGCCTCGTGGTGCGACTCGACGATCTCGACGCGCGAGAGGTGGCGGGCCGCCGCACGGGCAAAGCGCTGCAGGAGCACCATGCCCAGCGCGAAGTTGGGCGCGATCAGGAGGCCGCAGCCCGCCTGGGCGGCCCACGCCGCGAACTCGTCCATCCGGGCCGGCGGGATCCCCGTGGTGCCGATCACCCCCTGCGCCTTGGCGTCCACGATGGCCTCGACGTTGGCCGCCACGGCCGCCGGCGTGGTGAAGTCGACGACCACCCGCGCCTGCGCGGCGCGGATCGCCGAGCCCAGGTCGTCGCCGAGGTCCACCTCGCCGACCAGTTCGAGGTCGGGCGCCGCGCGCACGGCCGCGCACACGACCCGCCCCATGCGCCCGCGCGCGCCCGCCACCAGGACCCTGGTGGGGGTCACGGGGCCTCCCCGCGCAGCAGGCGCGCAAAGCGCCGGACGGCCTCCTCCTGGCCGCGGGTCTCGAGGCTCCCGGGCCGCCGCGCGCGCACCTCGGCGATCGCCTCGTCGGGGTCGCGGCCCTCCAGGACCCGCCAGGCGGCGAGCACGGTGCCCGTGCGCCCCAGGCCGGCGAAGCAGTGCACCGCGACCGCCCGCCCGGCGTCCAGTTGGGCGCTGATGAAGTCCACGCAGCGCTTGAGGTCCGCGTCGCTGGGTGTGCCGAAGTCCACCAGCGGAACGTGGCCGACCACCAGCCCGTGGTCGGCGGCCGCGGCGGCGGCGGGGTGCTCGGTGAGCGACAGCACGGCGCCGATGCCCTCCTCGCGCAACCGCCCCCAACCCTCGGGGGGGGGCAGTCCCATGCCGGCCACGCGGCCCGGGTCGAGCCAGCCGAAGTTGACGAGCATGCGCAAGGGATACCGAACCCGGCGCCGTCCGACCAGGGAAAAGGGGCGTCCAGGCCCCGCGGGACCGCACGGACGGCGATTGCGGGCCCGGCGTCCCCTCCGTACCGTGGGCCCCCGACCGATGCACGAACCGGCACGGCCCCTGGACGGTGCAACCTGCGGGCACGCCTCCGGGGCGGCGCCGGGCCGCGGCGTGCCGGGGCCCGGCGCCGCCGGACCGGCGCCCGGGCGGCCGGGGGACGGGGGGTAGCGGTGGACGGCCAGATCCTCACGCTGCTCGCGATCGGTTGCGTGCTGCTGGGCTCGGCCGTGCGCGGCGTGGGCCTGGACGCGGTGGCGCTGCTCGCGCTGGCGATCCTCGTGGTCGGGGCGCGCTTCGTTCCGGACTTCGAGTTCAGCGCCCGCGAGGCCGTGCAAGGCTTTGGCACCACGACGATGCTGATCGTGGGCGGGATGTTCGTCCTGGCCGACGCGCTGCAGCGGACCGGCGCCGCCGACTGGATCGGGGCCCTGGTCAAACGCACGGCGCGGCGTGGCCCGACGCTCACGCTGCTGGTGCTCCTGCCGCTGGTGATGGGCCTTTCGGCGGTGATGAACAACACCGGGGTCGTGGTGTTGTTGTTGCCGATCCTGGTGGCGGCTGGCCAGCAGGCCGGTGTTTCGCCGTCGCGCCTCCTGCTCCCGCTTTCCTACGCCTCGATCCTCGGGGGGACGCTCACGCTCGTGGGCACCTCGACCACGCTGCTGGTGGCGGGGCTGGTCGTGCAGGCGGGCCGCGAGCCGATCGGGTTCCTCGACATCCTGCCCATGGGCGTGGCGCTGTGCGCCGTCGGCCTGGTCTACATGGTGGCCTTCGGCCCCCGGCGCCTGCCCGACCGGGCGGGGCTGCTCACCCCGATGACGCCGGAGAACACGCGGCAGTACGTGACCGAGGTGCTGGTGACGCCCCAGTCGCGCTGGGTGGGCCGGCGGCTGGGCGATTTCCCGCGCCTACGCCCGGAGGTGCGCTTCCTGCAACTCGTGCGCGGCGAGAGCACCCGCTGGCCGCCCTTCGAGGACGTCGAACTCAAGGCCGGCGACCTCCTGCTGGTCAAGGGGGCGCCCGAACGCCTCGTCGAGTTGCTCGCCCAGCCCGGCCTGGACGGCCCGCCGGACCCCGGGTCGGGGGGCCGCGTGACGGGCGTCGACCTCGCGCTGGCCGAGGTGCTGATCCCGCCGCGTTCCCGGCTCGACCACCTCACGGTGGCCGAGGCCCGGATGCGGGAGCGCTTCGGGGTGGTGGTGCTCGCGGTGATGCGCCACGGCGGGCACATCCGCGAGCACCTGGGGACGCTGCGCCTGCGCGCGGGCGACGTGCTCCTGGTGCAGGGCTCGCCCGCGGATCTTGCGCGCCTGGGGGCGTTCGAGCGCGACGTGATGCGCCTGGGCGGGACCCTGCGCGAGAGTCCGCGCCGCCACAAGGCCCCGATCGCCGTGCTCGTCACGCCAGCTCGAGGCCGAGAGCATCCACATCATGCGCGAGGTCGCCGCCGAGTTCGAGAACCCGGTGATGCTGTATTCCATCGGCAAGGACTCGTCGGTGATGGTGCGCCTGGCGCAGAAGGCCTTTCATCCAGGGCCCCTGCCCTTCCCGCTGCTGCACGTGGATACGACGTGGAAGTTCAAAGAAATGATCTCCTTCCGCGACCAGTTCTGCAAAGAGAACGGCTTCAACCTGATGGTCCACATCAATCGGGACGGCGTGCGCGAAGGCATCGGGCCCATCACCCACGGCAGCAAGAAGCACACCGACGTGATGAAGACCGTCGGTCTGAAGCAGGCGCTCGACAAGCACGGTTTCGACGCGGCCTTCGGCGGGGCGCGCCGCGACGAGGAGAAGAGCCGCGCGAAGGAGCGCATCTACAGCTTCCGCGACCGCCACCACCAGTGGGATCCGAAGAACCAGCGCCCGGAACTCTGGAACCTCTACAACGGCAAGGTGGACAAGGGCGAGTCGATCCGTGTCTTTCCGCTCTCGAACTGGACCGAACTCGACGTGTGGCTCTACATCCACCTCGAGAAGATCCCCATCGTGCCGCTGTACTTCGCCAAGGAGCGCCCCGTCGTGGAACGCGACGGAACGCTGATCATGGTCGACGACGAACGCATGCCGCTCGAGAAGGGCGAGAAGCCCCAGATGAAGCGCGTGCGCTTCCGCACGCTGGGCTGCTATCCGCTGACGGGCGCCATCGAGTCCAGCGCCACGACGCTGCCCGAGATCATCCAGGAGATGCTGCTGACGAAGAGTTCCGAGCGCCAGGGCCGCGTGATCGACCACGACCAGGCCGGCAGCATGGAACAGAAGAAGAAAGAGGGCTACTTCTGATGGCGCGCCAGTTGGCACGCCGTCGTTGCGATACGCCATGAACGAATCCGACCTGATCAAGCAGAACATCGGGGCCTACCTGGACCAGCACCAGCGTAAGGACCTGCTGCGCTTCCTCACGGCCGGGAGCGTCGACGACGGCAAGAGCACGCTCATTGGGC